>DAIOXG010000362.1:0-3188 GCA_036758085.1 Prevotella sp.
CCCGCGACCCCCAGCTTGGGAAGCTAGTGCTCTACCAACTGAGCTATTACCGCAAGTCTTGAGCCGATACCGGGACTCGAACCCGGGACCTACGCATTACGAATGCGTTGCTCTACCAACTGAGCCATATCGGCAAGAAAAAGGGTCTTTAAATACTTTCTTTTTCTTTAAAGCGGTGCAAAGATAATACATATTTTTGTATATGCAAAATCTTTTCGACCTATTTTTCAAAATATCTATCTATTCAGATACGATTTCAAATACTTTCCGGTCACACTCTTGTCGCATGCTGCAATATCCTCCGGTGTACCATAGCATACAAGTTCTCCACCGGCATTTCCTCCATCCGGCCCAAGGTCTATTACATAATCCGCACACTTTATAACATCCATATTGTGCTCTATTATTATTATCGTATGTCCGCGTTTTATCAATGAGTCAAACGACTGCATCAGTTTGTTTATGTCGTGGAAATGAAGTCCCGTTGTCGGTTCGTCAAATACGAACAATGTCGGCTCTACCTTTTCCTGACCTATATAATATGCAAGTTTCACTCTTTGGTTTTCTCCGCCAGACAAGGTTGAAGAGTTCTGTCCCAACTTGATATACCCAAGTCCAACACTGTCCAGAGGCTGAAGACGCTTCACTATTTCTGCTTGACCGTTACTGCCAAAGAATTCTATTGCCTCACTGACCGTCATGTTTAACACGTCGTCGATATTCTTACCGGCAAAACGCACCTCAAGTATATCATGCTTAAAGCGTTTTCCATGACATGCCTCACACTCAAGTTCGAGATCTGCCATAAACTGCATTTCCACCGTTATCACTCCCGTTCCCTTACATTCCTCACATCGTCCGCCTTCTGCATTAAAAGAGAAATATTTCGACGAGAATCCCATTTGCTTCGACAAAGGCTGGTCAGCAAACAGCTGTCTTATGGCATCATAAGCCTTGACATACGTAACGGGGTTTGAACGGGTACTTTTACCAATCGGGTTCTGGTCTACCATCTCCACATGACGTATCGCACCGATATCTCCCGAAATTGAAGAATACTCGCCAGGAAGATCCGCAACTTCATCCATCTGACGCTTCATCACTGGATAGAGGATACCTTTAACGAGCGATGATTTTCCAGAACCGCTCACTCCTGTAACTACAGTCATGACATTGAGCGGGAACTTGACATCGACACCTTTCAGATTGTTCATCCTCCCCCCTTTCAGTTCTATAAACTGATTCCACTTACGACGAGACGAAGGAACCGGAATTTGCTCCTTACCCAAAAGATATCTTACCGTATGGCTCTCTGGAAATTCTTCCAATGTCTTCTCCGTTATAGTCGACGGATCACCGGCATAAACGACACGTCCGCCTAACCTACCGGCATCCGGACCGATATCCAGCAGATAATCAGCAGCACGCATCACATCCTCATCATGCTCAACGACAATTACCGTATTGCCCAACTGCTGCAACTCTTTCAGCACTTTTATAAGGCGGAATGTGTCACGGCTATGCAGACCGATACTCGGCTCGTCGAGGATATAAAGCGACCCGACCAGACTGCTGCCCAATGACGTTGTGAGGTTAATACGCTGACTCTCGCCACCGCTAAGAGTGTTCGACTGTCTGTTTAGCGTAAGATAACCAAGTCCTACCTCAACGAGAAATTTTATTCTGTTTTTTATCTCAACCAGGAGGCGCTTTCCTACCGCAGCGTCATGCTCGCTCAGTTTCAGCGCATCGAACCATTCTTTAAGCTTCCCTACAGGCATATCCACCAAATCGGATATACTCATGCCGTTGATTTTAACATACTCCGTCTCCTTACGCAGGCGTCTGCCATGGCAAACAGGACAAATTGTCTTTCCACGGTAACGGCTCAGCATTACACGATACTGTATCTTATACTGATTTTCCTTCAGCATTCTAAAGAAGGCATCAATACACACCTGGTCATATTTGTCGCGATTCTTATCCGACGGCAGTCCATGCCAAAGCCAATCTTTATGTTTTTGCGACAATTTATAATAAGGTTCAAAGATAGGGAATTTGTCTATTGCCGCCCTGCGGATAAACTCTCTCTTCCACTCTCCCATCTTTTCTCCATGCCAACACTGCACACATCCGTCATAAACACTAAGTGATGTATTTGGAATCACAAGTTTTTCATCGATACCTATTACCATTCCAAAGCCTTCACACTCCGGACATGCTCCTATCGGTGAATGAAACGAGAACATTGCATCTGTCGGCTCTTCAAATTTCATACCATCCGCCTCGAAGCGCGTTGAGAAATCATATACGATATTTGCCGGCTGTATGGAAATTCTGCACATGCCGTCGCCTTCATAAAATGCCGTTTCTACAGAATCCGTAAGTCTTGACAGAGTGTCCTGACTGTCATCCCATGACATGCGGTCGACAACAACCCAAATTTTCTCATTCGAGAAGTCGGCTGATACATCATCCCCATCCAACAGTTCTTCGATACGACGGAAATCACCTTTGCAGTATACTCTTGTGTATCCCTCCTGCAGAAGCATCCTCAACTGCTGGAATAATGTTCTGCCCTCTATTTCCACTATCGGAGAGAGAACGACAAAACGGGTTCCTGCGGAGAATGTCCTAACCTTATCTATTACATCCTCAACAGTATGCCGCTTTACCTCCTCTCCGCTTATCGGCGAAAAAGTATGTCCGATACGGGCAAACAGCAATCGTAGATATTCGTAAATCTCAGTACTTGTACCTACTGTAGAGCGAGTGTTTCTTGACACCACTTTCTGTTCTATTGCTATTGCAGGAGGCAAGCCTTTAATGTAATCACACTTTGGCTTGCTCATTCTACCGAGAAACTGTCGGGCGTATGCCGACAGGCTCTCCACGTAGCGGCGGTGTCCTTCTGCATATAATGTATCGAAAGCCAAAGAGGACTTTCCAGAACCAGAGACACCCGATATGACAATAAATTTATTTCTTGGTATTTCTAAAGAGACATTCTTTAGATTATTTACCTGTGCATTCTTTATATATATATAATCACTCATCCGAATATATGATTTTCTATATTATTAAAAAGGAACCGACTTGAATCCGCTCAAATACAGTCTTCATGCAAAAATAAACTTATTTATTGACTTGACAAAGCTTTGACTAAAAAAAACGATTAAGCGAGCGCA
>DAIOXG010000363.1:0-3185 GCA_036758085.1 Prevotella sp.
GGTGGTGTGAGAGGTCGGTAGACACGAAAATAGGAGATAAACACCTATAATTAGACTGTTTACCTCCTACTCGATTATTCACAAATATAGAATAACGCCTACTGGCTTAGACAAGGTTGTACATGTGATATTGTAGCTATAGTTTCAAACAATCCCTAATCCATAATCCCTAATCTCTAATCCAATTCCCCTATATAATAATGTATATTATGCGATAATGAAAGAAATATTACGATAAAAACGTTGATTTATAAAAATAACGACATAAAAAGTTATGAAATGTTTGTTTTGAATGATATAAAGTTATATCTTTGCATTATCAAACATAAAATAACCGGCAGAAGTCGCATTGCGGCAGAAGCAGAAAACTATAAAATATGAAAGAGACTAATGTTTTTCGCAGCCTATGTCTACTACAGCTACAGAAAGTGGTTGAAGGTGAAAAGGCATGTGTTATATCATAGTGATGTGTGTTATTAAAGATGAGGCCTTTCCACTGAGAAGTGAGAAAGGCTTTATTTTATCCATACGGTTTTGATATGACCATAAATTAAATGTTTTGACTCGGATTCGTAATAAAAGAAATATATAAAAGTTAAAATAATAATATGAGCGACAGATTATTTATATTTGATACCACATTGAGAGACGGCGAGCAGGTGCCGGGATGCCAGTTGAATACCGTAGAGAAAATCCAGGTAGCCCGCCAGCTTGAACAGCTTGGAGTAGATGTAATAGAGGCTGGTTTCCCGATATCAAGTCCCGGTGATTTCAATTCGGTGATAGAAATATCAAAAGCCGTAACGTGGCCAACGATATGTGCTCTGACAAGAGCCGTAGAAAAAGATATCGATGTGGCGGCAGATGCTTTGAAATACGCACGCCACAAGAGAATACACACCGGAATAGGTACAAGCGATTCGCATATAAAATATAAGTTTAACAGTAATCGTGAGGAGATAATAGAAAGGGCTGTTGCGGCGGTGAAATATGCACGTCGGTATGTAGAAGACGTGGAGTTTTATGCCGAGGATGCAGGGCGTACCGACAATGAGTATCTTGCCAGAGTAGTAGAGGCTGTGATAAAGGCAGGAGCTACAGTAGTGAACATTCCTGATACAACAGGCTATTGCCTGCCGGAAGAGTATGGAGAGAAGATAAAATATTTGATGGAGCATGTTGACAATATCGATAAGGCGATTATCTCCACTCACTGTCATAACGACCTCGGTATGGCAACGGCAAACACCTTCTGTGGTGTGCAGAACGGAGCCAGACAGGTGGAGGTGACTATCAACGGCATAGGTGAGAGAGCCGGAAACACTGCACTCGAGGAGATTGCAATGATTCTGAAATGTCATAAGGGACTTGGTATAGAGACAAACATAAATACTCAGAAGATATGTGCTACAAGTCGTATGGTTAGCAGTTTGATGAATATGCCGGTACAGCCCAATAAGGCAATAGTAGGTCGCAACGCCTTTGCTCATTCCAGCGGCATTCATCAAGACGGAGTGCTCAAGAACGTAACAACGTATGAGATTATCAATCCGAAGGATGTAGGTGTAGACGACAACTCCATCGTTCTTACGGCACGCAGCGGAAGGGCTGCACTGAAACACAGACTGTCTGTTCTCGGAGTGAACTATTCTGACGACGACAAGCTCGACAAGATATATCAGCAGTTCCTGCGCCTTGCCGACAAGAAGAAGGAGATAAATGACGATGATGTTCTTATGCTTGCCGGAGCCGACAGGGCAGAGGCACATGCCGTGAAACTCGACTTCCTCCAGGTAACTACCGGAATGGGAGTGAAGAGCGTGGCAAGTATCGGACTCGATATCTCCGGACAGAAGTTTGAAGAGGCGTCAACAGGCAACGGACCGGTTGATGCCGCAATAAAGGCTCTGAAAAAGATTATACAGAAGCACATGACGCTCAAGGAGTTCACTATTCAGGCTATCAGCAAGGGAAGTGATGATGTGGGAAAGGTGCATATGCAAGTAGAGTACGAAGGACACGTATATTACGGCTTTGGAGCAAATACCGACATCGTAACAGCCTCTGTAGAGGCATATATAGATTGTATAAACAAGTTTAAATAATAATTGCAACAGATAAAGTATGCGTACATTATTCGATAAGATTTGGGACCGGCACGTGGTACAGAACGTGGAAGACGGTCCGACACAATTATATATCGACAGACTCTTCTGTCATGAAGTTACGTCGCCACAAGCATTCGACGGACTTCGTCGCCGTGGTATCAGATGTTTCCGACCGCAGAATATCTACTGTATGCCAGACCACAATATCCCTACTCACGACCAGGATAAACCTATAGAGGATCCTGTATCGCGGAAACAGGTTGAAACTCTGGAGAAGAATACAAAAGAATTTGGCTTGTCGTATTATGGAGTTATGCACCCGGATAACGGTATAATACATGTCGTCGGTCCGGAAAAAGGACTTTCTTTGCCGGGTATGACGATAGTCTGTGGCGACTCACATACAAGTACTCACGGGGCGATGGGTGCCATAGCTTTCGGTATCGGAACGAGTGAAGTGGAGATGGTGATGGCGTCGCAGTGTGTGTTGCAGCAGAAACCGAAGACGATGCGGATTACTGTTGACGGTGTACTCGGAAAAGGGGTGACGGCAAAAGATCTTGCACTCTATCTCATGGCTAAACTTACAACATCCGGGGCTACGGGATATTTCGTGGAGTATGCCGGTGAGGCAGTCAGAAATCTCTCGATGGAGGGAAGACTCACGTTGTGCAACCTTTCGATAGAGATGGGAGCCAGAGGGGGCATCGTCGCTCCAGACGAGGTGACGATAGAATATGTACGGGGAAAAGACTTTGCTCCGAAAGGAGAGGCTTGGGACAAGGCTGTGGCTTACTGGAAAACGCTGCGTAGCGATGATGATGCAGTGTTCGACAAGGAATATCGCTTTAGTGCTGCTGATATAGAACCGCGGATTACGTATGGCACCAACCCTGGAATGGGAATAGGCATAACGGAGAATGTGCCATGTGTTGATGGCATAGAACCTGGCGGAAGGGCTTCGTTTAAGAAAGCAGTAGAGTATATGGGCTTCAAGCCGAACGAGAGTCTTCTCGGTCACAAAATTGATTATGTCTTCCTTGGAGCATGTACCAATGGCAGGTTAGAGGACTTCCG
>DAIOXG010000364.1:0-3183 GCA_036758085.1 Prevotella sp.
GTGTTCATCCGAACTTTTCAGCCTCTGTATTCTTTTGATTATTTACCTAAGTACACCTCCTGTTACAAAAGAATTGTTTTTACTTTAGTTTTAAAAACATCAGAGATTGCGTATCGGGGATTATTCCTCTGCGTCTCTCAGCTTCTGAACATAGATAGCGCGCTCCATCTTGAGTCTCTTGAGTACAGATGGCTTGTCGAACTGCTGACGTGCACGGAGCTCCTTAACTACACCTGTCTTCTCAAATTTTCTCTTGAACTTCTTCAAGGCTCTTTCGATGTTCTCGCCTTCCTTAACTGGTACAATAATCATTTTTTCTTAATTTTTTATTTTTAGTTATACTTAATTGTTTGTCTTATAGAGACATGCTCTGATAAGCGGCTGCAAAATTACTCCATTTTTTCTTTACATGCAAGTTTTTTGGCAGAAAACAGTAAAAAATCGTTATTTTGCCTGTATAACTCATTGGATTATATAATGTATATTACGAGAAGTTCTTTTTAGACAAAAACATTTTGGATTGGAATTTGGATTAGGGAATATGGATTAGAGATTGTTTGAAACTATAGCAATAACATCACATATACAACTTTGTCTTAGCCATTAAGCATTACTATATATGTGAGTGGATTTCTATTTTACAATCGCCTTGCATGCCTCTCTCAGCCACTCGCGGTCTTTTTCGTCGTCGAGCTGTGGCGAGATGCTGCTGTATACTTTTTTGTGATAACTGTTCAGCCACTCCTCTTCTTCTGTTGTGAGCATGTCGAGGTCTATGCAGCTGGTGTCTATCGGACAGAGCGTCAGCGAATCGAACTTCAGGAACTTTCCGAATTCCGTCCTCATGTAGTCTTCTATTATCAACGTGTTTTCTATTCTTACTCCGAAGCGCCCGGCAAGATACAGTCCCGGTTCGTCGGTTACTGTCATTCCGCTGCGCAGCGGAGCCGGTTTCCACTCCTGTCTGATCTGGTGAGGACCTTCGTGCACATTTAGATAGCTTCCCACTCCATGTCCCGTGCCGTGCATGAAGTTCATTCCCTCGCGCCACATTGCCTGTCGGGCAAGTGCATCAAGCTGCGTACCGCTTGCGCCGTCGGGGAATTTACACAGTTCCAGCTGTATATGTCCTTTCAATACGATGGTATACACCCGGCGCTGCTCCTGGCTGACGGGTCCGAGGGGAATGGTACGGGTGATGTCGGTCGTTCCGTCGAGATACTGCGCTCCGCTGTCGAGCAGCAGGAAGCCCTCTGGCTTCAGCACGGCATCGGTTTCTTGTGTTGCCTCGTAGTGTACGATGGCTCCATGCTCCTGGTATGCCGCTATGGTGTCGAAGGAGATGCCGCGGAAGAGCGGCTGTTCTGCCCTCAGCGATGTCAGTTTGCGGTCTATGCTGATTTCCGTCTCGCCGCCTGCCTCTACGGCTGGTTTCAGCCAGCGAAGGAATTTCACCAGTGCCACTCCGTCGCGGAGCATGGCATGGCGGAAGCCTTTTATCTCCGTGGCGTTTTTCACGCTCTTCATCTGCGGTACCGGCGACGGCAGGCGCAACACCTGTTTGCAGCGAGCGGAGCGGAACATCTCATAGTTTGTCTCCGTCGGGTCGAGCAGCATACTATATGCCTGGCAGTGGCGCAGTCCGTCGGCGGCTTTCTCATAGCTGTCGGTCTTCACTCCGATGCTCTGTAGATATTCTTCCACCTCGGCGGTCAGTTTCACCTTATTTATATATAGGGTGGTCTGTTCCCCGTCGATTATCAGATACGAAACGAACACTGGGTTGCAGTGTACGTCCGTCCCTCTCAGGTTCAGCGTCCATGCTATGTCGTCGAGTGCCGAGATGAGCATTCCTCCGGCTCCGGCGCGGCTCAGTGCTTCGCGGATGCGGCGGAGCTTGCTTTCTGCCGTCTCCCCGGCATACTCTAAGGGGTGAATCTCTATCTTGTCTTGAGGCACTGGCGGACGGTCGTTCCATATCCGCTGCAGCGCGTCGAAATTGGTCCTTAGCGTCAGTCCTCCTCCCCGGCGCAGCTCGTCGATGAGTGTCTCCACCTCGGCAGCACTGTTCACGTAGCCGTCGAGTCCCACCGTCGTGCCGCCCTCTACCGACAGTTTCCGGCTGAGCCACTCGGCTATCCCCGGCGTACCTTCCATCCGTTCTTTCATCAGTTGGAACTCCGTGCCTCTGAGTTGCTCTTCGGCGGCAAGGAAATAGCGCGAGTCTGTCCATAGCGCAGCTCCGTGCATGGTTACGACGGCGGTACCGGCACTGCCGTTGAATCCACTTATCCATTCCCTACCCTTCCAGCGGTCGGGCACGTATTCTCCGTTATGCGGATCGGTACTCGGAAAGATGAATGCGTCTATCTTCTCGCGGCGCATCTCTTCGCGGAGTGCTGCCAGCCTTTCTGCTATATTCTTTGCCATAATATACTCGTTTTTTCTGATTATTTGTAAAATCTATATTACAAAGGTATCTCTTTTCATATTTAATAACAAATTATAAGGCAATTATGTTGCAAGATATCAACTTTTTTTTGCTAACTTTGCGGTGAAAATAAGAACAGGAAGAATAAAAACAAAATAACTCGTTTAAAACTATGGAATTTTTAACTAACGAAAAACTTGTTATCGTCGGTGCCGGCGGTATGATCGGTTCTAACATGGCACAGAGTGTCCTCATGCTTGGACTCACTCCTAATGTTTGTCTTTATGATATCTATGAGCCGGGCGTTCATGGCGTATATGATGAAATCCAGCAGTGCGCTTTCCCTGGCGTAAACGTTACTTACACTGTTGACCCTAAAGAGGCTTTCACCGGTGCTAAGTATATCATCTCTTCTGGCGGCGCTCCTCGTAAGGAGGGTATGACCCGCGAGGATCTGCTGAAGGGCAACTGCAAGATTGCTGCCGAGTTTGGCGACAACATCAAGAAATACTGTCCTGACGTTGAGCACGTGGTTGTTATCTTCAACCCGGCTGACGTTACTGCCCTGACAGCTCTTATCCACTCTGGATTGAAGCCTAACCAGCTCACTTCTCTTGCTGCCCTCGACTCTACCCGCTTGCAGCAGGCTCTCGCCCTGGAGTTCGGCGTTCAGCAGGACAAGGTTACCGGCGCTCACACCTACGGTGGCCACGGCGAGCAGATGGCTGTATTCGCTTCTCAGGTTAAGATCG
>DAIOXG010000365.1:0-3183 GCA_036758085.1 Prevotella sp.
GAATCTCTTTGGAGTTGTGGTTGCTGCCGTAGTCAAAAGAAATGCCAAGGGCGATGCGGTCTTTATATTCGTAGAGCAGCGTCACGCTGTCCATGCCGCCGCTCACGATAATTACAGAATCTTTGTCCATTCTTACACCTTATATTATTTAGCGGCGATACATTCCACTTCAACGAGAGCTCCTTTAGGCAGATCTTTTACTGCAAAAGCCGAGCGTGCCGGGAACGGTTCGTTGAAGAATTCGGCATATACCTCGTTCATTTCACCGAAATACTTGATGTCGGCAAGCATAACAGAAGTCTTCACTACATTCTTCATGTCAAGACCGGCAGTACGCAAAATTTCTCTTGCATTTGTCAATGCCTGGCGTGTCTGCTCTTTTATGCCACCCTCGACAAACTCGCCCGTTGCCGGGTTCAAAGGAATCTGTCCGGAAGCAAATACAAAACCGTTAACTTCGATAGCCTGACTGTAAGGACCGATTGCTGCGGGAGCCTTTTCTGTTTTAATTGCTTTCATAATCTTAGTGTTTTATTATGCATTATTAATGTAGCAAGAATTTAGCGTGGAAGCTTCATTTCTTGTAGTTGATGCAAAGGTAACTTACTTTTCTTTATTTTCCAAATTAGTGGTGAGATTATTGTTTAAATGCAATTATATTAGTAAAAAAAGTTGTAGAACTTACATTTTGATATTATTTTAGTTGTGTAAATGAACAATAAATATTACTTTTGCAACTTTAATAGTGAAAATGCTGCTTTTTATATGTGGTAAATAGCTTAAAAGAAAGTAAACAACCGTAATTTGTAGAGAATATGAAGGTATTGAAATTTGGAGGAACATCAGTTGGTTCCGTAGAGAGCATCCTAAGCTTGAAGAAAATTGTCGAAGGTCAAAACGACACATTGGTTGTTGTCGTAAGTGCCCTCGGTGGTATTACCGACAAGCTTATTGCTACCGCAAAAATGGCGGTAAGTGGTGACAAGGCGTACAAAACCGAGTTCGAGGCGATGATCAGACGTCATCATGATATGATCGATACCATTATTGACGATAGCGAGAAGCGAAACAATCTGACACGTGTTGTAGACAATCTCTTCGAGGAGCTTCGCTCGATTTATTACGGTGTTTATCTTATCCACGACCTCAGTCCGAAAATCCAGGCTGCCATAGTAAGCTACGGCGAGAGACTGAGCAGTCATATCGTGGCAACACTCATTAGTGGAGCAAAGAGATATAATTCGAGGGAATTTATAAAGACCGTAAACAAGCATGGCAAGAATGTTCTCGACAGTGAACTTACTGAGCGACTTGTGCGCGAGACTTTCCAAAATATGGGAAAGGTTGCCGTTGTGCCGGGATTTATCAGTACAGACCGTGATTCTGGAGAAATTACAAATCTCGGACGTGGCGGAAGCGATTATACCGCATCAATAATAGCTGCGGCGCTCGATGCCGAGGTGCTTGAGATATGGACAGATGTGGATGGCTTTATGACTGCCGATCCGCGTGTAATCCATACTGCATATACAATTAACGAACTAAGTTATGTAGAGGCGATGGAGCTTTGCAACTTCGGAGCGAAAGTCGTTTATCCGCCTACAATCTATCCTGTTTGCGTAAAGAATATTCCTATTAAGGTAAAGAATACATTCAATCCGGAAAATCCGGGAACGACAATCAAGAGCCATGTTGAAGGAGACATAAAGCCTATCAAGGGTATCTCGAGCATCAAGGGTACTGCCCTCATCACGGTTACAGGTCTCTCTATGGTCGGCGTTATCGGAGTGAACCGGAGAATCTTTACAGCACTTGCCGACAATGGCATATCTGTATTCATGGTGTCTCAGGCATCATCAGAGAACTCTACCTCTATCGGTGTGCAGGATGTCGATGCACAGGAGGCTGTAGAAGTGTTAAACCGCGAATTCGCTAAGGAGATAAAGACAGGAGCCATGTTCCCGATGCATGCAGAGTGTGGACTTGCCACAATCGCCATCGTGGGCGAAAACATGAAACATACGCCGGGTATCGCCGGAAAACTGTTCGGAACCTTAGGACGAAGCGGTATCAGCGTTATTGCCTGTGCTCAGGGAGCTTCGGAGACGAATATCTCTTTTGTCGTTAATTCGGAATATCTCCGTAAGGCGCTGAACGTGCTCCACGACTCTTTCTTCCTTAGTGAATATAAGGTCCTGAACCTTTTCATCTGCGGCATCGGAACCGTTGGCGGAAACCTTATCGGACAGATAAAGAACCAGTATCAGGAGCTGTTGGACAAGCAGCGGCTCAAGCTTAATGTCGTTGGAATAGCATCGAGCCATAACGCCATATTCAATCGCGACGGGATTGATCTGGAGAACTACCGCGAGATGCTTGCTGCATCAGAACCAAGTAATTCACAAAGACTGAAAAGCGAGGTTATCGGCATGAATATCTTCAATAGCGTCTTTGTAGACTGTACGGCGAGTAGCGAGGTCGCTGCCCTGTATCAGGATTTCCTCGACCATAACATCTCTGTCGTGGCGGCAAACAAGGTGGCTGCATCTGGTGACTACGACAGTTATCTTCGACTCAAGGAAACTGCCTTGCGCCGCGGCGTGAAGTTCCTTTTCGAGACAAACGTCGGAGCTGGACTGCCTATCATCGGTACGATAAAAGACTTGCGCAACTCTGGTGACAAAATCCTGAAAATCGAAGCAGTACTTAGCGGAACGCTAAACTTTATATTCAACGAGATTTCAGAGAGCGTGCCGTTCTCTGAGACCGTACGCCGCGCAAAGGAGCAGGGATACAGCGAACCGGATCCGCGTATTGATTTAAGCGGAAAGGATGTGATAAGGAAATTGGTTATTCTTACTCGAGAGGCTGGTTATAAAGTGGAGCAGGACGATGTAGAGAAACATCTCTTTATACCTAACGAGTTCTTCGAGGGAACTATCGAGGAATTCTGGAAAAACCTGCCGTCGCTTGATGCCGACTTCGAGGCTAAGCGAAAAGTATTGGAGAAGGAGAACAAGCGTTGGCGTTTTGTGGCAAAGATGGATCATGGAAAGACGAGTGTTTCGCTTGAGGCGGTCGACGTGCACCATCCGTTCTATATGCTCGAGGGTTCTAATAACATCGTGCTCCTCACAACGGAACGCTACCGCGAATATCCGATGTTGATACAGGGATACGGAG
>DAIOXG010000366.1:0-3173 GCA_036758085.1 Prevotella sp.
ACTCTCCTTTCTATGGGCGATTTCTTATCCCCCTTTCACAGCATATAGCTTCTGTAAAAGGCTTGGGAGGACTGGTGAAATGCTCCGAAGTCCTTGCAGCAATCGGGGAAATAACGTCGCCCTCGGACAACTGCGGCAGAGCCGATTCATCGTCCTGCGGTTCATTATCGTCTGCGTTCTCGTTCTTGATTTTTGCTTTAAGGAACTGTTCCTGCGCTTTCCAACCGTTATCAAGAACAACCTTGCCCTTTGCGGTAAACTCCTTATCGGCGCAGGAGAGCTTAACAGCGGTCGCTTCATAAATGTGCGGCTTTGAAGAAGCGAGTATCATTCGGGCGGCAATGAGAAACAGCACGTTTTTCTCGCCTGTCGGCAAATCGGACAAGTCCTTTTTCCCGACTTCTGCCGTAATCAGCAGCGCATGGTGGTCTGAAACCTTGCTGTTATTTATAACAGGCTTTACATTCAGGCTGTCGGAGCTTATTCCCGTGAAATCCTTTGCAATTTCGGTCACGGTAATAAATGTGTCGTGCATATCCTCCGTGATATACTGGCTGTCCGTTCTCGGATATGTACAAAGTTTTGCTTCGTAGAGCGACTGTACATAGTCAAGGGTCTGCTGCGCCGTATATCCATAGTATCTGTTAGCTTCACGCTGAAGCGTGGTGAGGTCGTAGAGCTTAGGGGGATTGGCTGTTTTCTTTTCAGTCTTTACCCCGGTCACAGTTGCAGAAGCGCCGTCGCACTCCGAGAGCAGCGTGACCGCCTTGCTTTCATCATCTATTCTTTCAGATGAAGCAAAATAGGGATTATCGGTCGTGCCTATTTCTACGGTGTAGTATTTCTCCTTGATGAAATTCCTGAGCTTATAGTCACGTTCGACAAGCATTGCAAGCGTAGGGGTCTGAACACGCCCAATATTCAGTTTCGTGCCGTAACGCATGGTAAACAGCCGTGTTGCATTTATTCCGACTAGCCAGTCGGCTTTACTGCGGCATAACCCCGCTTCGTACAAATTGTCGTAATCCTCACCATTGCGGAGATTATCGAAGCCCTCTTTAATCGCTGCTTCTTCCATTGACGATACCCAGAGCCGTTGAAAAGGCTTTTTACACCTTGCTACGGTATAAACGTATCGGAATATACATTCACCCTCACGTCCTGCGTCGGTTGCGCATATCAGTCCGTCAACAGAGCTGTCGGACATAAGTCCTTTCAAAATCTCGAACTGCTTTTTTGTAGCCTGCTTTACAACAAATTTGTAATGCTGCGGCATTATCGGGAGAGTGTCAAAACTCCACGTCTTGTAGCTTTCGTCGTATGCTTCGGGCGTTGCAAGTCCTACTAAGTGTCCTACACACCATGATACTATATAACCGTTGCCGGAAAGAAAACCCTCGCCACGCTTTGTTGCACCAATGACTTTAGCTATCGTCTGCGCTACTGACGGCTTTTCCGCTATGACTAACTGCACCATTTGGCTTGTCCCTCCTTGAAATATCCTGTTTCTTCCCAGACCTTTTTGTCAGGGCAGATAAAGTAGCTTTTCCCGCCGAACTTAATCGCCGTCCCGAATGAAAGCTCCTCGCATTCAATACCAAACGCTATTACTTCTTCGGGAATATCCAACGCCTGTGAAATTTCCTGCAACGGAACGTTCCGTCCCGTGAAATGTGGAATTGTGTTCATGCTTTTTTAGCCGAAGAAAAGCGGAGCATAAAACTCCGCTTTGTATCATTCGCCAATGGCGAATTATTCGTCCTCATAGGCTTCTTCTGTCGGGGCTTCTTCTTCGGTTTCCTCCTCGTCATAGTATTCTTCCGGCTGTTCTTCCTCGTCCTCCTCATCTTCTTCGTCAAATGAAGCCTTTTTCTTCTTGCCGGGTCCGATTTTGAAGTACCAACCTATACCTATTGCAATAACTGCGCCGCCGCCAATGATTATGTAGAGCATAGTATCGTCTTTTTTGGCTGTGGTCGTTCCGGCAGAGCCGGACGGCTTATTGCCCGAATTTGACGAGCTTGAATTATTCGCCGTGGCATTATCCGGACTTTCGGCTTCGGGGTCTTGTTCCTCGTCGCCCGATACCGTCGTAACATTCGCTTCGTTAAGAATAGCCTTTTCCTGTGCGGTCAGATTTTCAGATTCAGAGTTAATCAGCGAAGCAAGGTCAACAATGTCAACCGTGTTAAGGAAATACACGTTCTGACCGTTGCTGCCCTTGTCAATGATAATGTAGAAAACGCTGCCGTCGCTTGCGGCTACCGTATACATTACTTTTTCGCCAGATGTATAGGTTTCAGCTTCCGACGTTGTATCAGTTTCTTCTTTCTTTTCGGGATTGATTATATCTTCGCCGATAAGCATACCGCTTCCCTCGGTGTTAAGGTTTGTGCCGTCGTCCAGAAAGTCCATCACTCTGTTGTATAGCTCATCGTCCGAAAGCATTCCGTCCTCATAAGGACTGTCGAGCCATTCGGGAGTAGTTATTGAAGTGGTCGTACTTCCCGACGGCGCAGAAGTAACTGCGGGAGTGGAGGTGTTTTCACCGCCGCTTGTGACGTCTGCGCTTGTCGTTTCCGACTTGACCGTATTGCTCTTTTTTGTGGTTGCGGAAGTGACCCTTGCGTCGTTTCTGCTGATTGACGTTCCGCTTAAGTCCGCCTGTGCGCCCTCATTGAGATAGTTTTCAGCATAGCTGTTAAGGTCGTCGCCGTCCATTAGTCCCGCTTCATAGGGATTGCTCATTTCAAACGGTACTGTATCCTCGCTGTTTACTGACGTGGAATATGTCGGAACGGACGTTGTGTTCGTCGGATTACCGACGGCAGAAGCCGACACGCAGCATGAAATGCTCATAAAAGCCGCTGCCGCTATAATAACCGATGTTTTCTTAATGCTGTTATACATTGCTGCTCTCCTTACTTATAGGTTTCTTGTCACTCGCAAAAGCGGTGACAAATTCAGTGAGTTCCTGCACAGAGAGCTTGTGGCTTCTGACAATGGAAACAATCTTCTCGTTTTCGGCTTCCTGTCTTTTGCGCTCAAGCTCCTGTCTTTTTCTGCGATATTTCGCAATCTGCTCGTTGCAGATTTGAATTTCTTTATCGAAATCAATATCTTTTGACATATAATCGTACCTCCTGTTACTCCGTCGGCGTTTCTTCCGTTGG
>DAIOXG010000367.1:0-3173 GCA_036758085.1 Prevotella sp.
CGAAAATCTTGGTTATGTCGGTTTTCCACAGGTCATTGCCGATGGAATATGGAGTTTTAGAACGCAAACATAGTGCATCAAGACTTTTGCATCCCTTGAACGCCCCTTCCATGACATGCAGGGCATTGTCGGGGAAAACGGCGCAACGTAAATTCCTGCAGTTACGGAAAGCCTTGAAAGTAACCTCGGTCACATTGTATTTTATACCCAGATATTCCACCTGTGGCGGTATTTCTACACACGAGTCAACATCGGCTGTACTCGCTACCGTTACCTGACCGCCACCCCACGACTGAAACCTCAGATAACCGATTTTGAAGTCGGCAACTATACTATAAGCCTGTCGTGGTCCTGACAGTTCATGATAAGCATAGCTTACCCCCCCCGAAACAAAAACGAGAAGAAAGACGATGCAAGCTACATGAAGTCTGTGGCGCACGGAACGCAAGGCATTCCGCATCGAGGCGACATCTTCGAAACGTTCGTTGACGGAGGCTTGACAACGGCTGATTACCCGTCGGTAAATCCAACCGATATTCATCAGCTGCAAGATGCTGCCAAGACTGTATATGTCGTTCCGGCTGTCGGGGAGGGATCCGTTAGACTGTTCCGGGGCGATAAATCCCTCAGTTCCGGCAGGCTGTTTAAACACGGCATAGCTATCGGTATCAGCAAGTCCGAAGTCGATAAGTTTCACGTTCTGTCCGTTGCGCGTTACCATAATATTCTCCGGCTTCAAGTCGCGGTGAACCACTTGTCGTTGGTGTACAAATTCCACGGCATCAAGAAGTTGCGAAAAAAATACGGCGTTTCTCCTTACGAGAGTGTTTCAAGGAGAGCCAATGATTCAAGGTAAGTCCGTCAACCCATTCCATTACGATACACTTGCCGTATCCGTCGACATTCTCCATTCCATAGACATCAACGACGTAATGACTTTTAATATTTTTAAGAATATTATACTCCTTATGCAATAGCTCCAGATAGACAAAATCGTTGCGATACTCCGTTTTCAGTCCTTTCAGTATCCACCATTGTCCGTCGCGTTTGGCACGAAGAAGCATGGAAAAGCCATTTGATGGAATCTCCTGTATATCTTCAAATCCTTTGGAGACATAGATATCCTCTGGCGGAACGAAACCTGAAGTATTACATTTATCTGTCATCGGTATGCTTGTGTTATTGTCTGCTATAAATATTATTTAAGTAACCTTTTGCAAAGGTATACATTTTTTATAAACTCACAATAGAAAAATTCAACTTTATTTGATAGAACGCTCGAAGCGTTTGGGCTAAACACTGGGAGCGTTTGGGCTAAACACCGGGAGCGTTTGGGCTAAACACTCGAAGCGTTTGGGGGTAATGCAGAAAAATAAGGTATCAGAGCTTTGTCATTTAAACAAAAGAGAGTATATTTGCACAATATCAAACTATAAAATACCAAAACAATGAAATCATTTTATCAAAAAGCCGCCGTAGTCTTGGCTATGGCAGGCATCGCATGCAGCATGACAGCAAAAAACATATACGCAAAGCCTGGAGCATCAGCAAATGCCGCCGGAACAGAACAGACACCTTGCTCGCTCGATGCCGCCATAAAGAAACTCGCGGCAAAAGATTCGCTGTTTCTGATGGGCGGAACATATATGCTCAACTCTACAATTACTTTCAGAACTGCCGGAACGGAACAGAACCGCACATTCATAGGAGCATATAAAGACGAAAAGCCGGTATTAGACTTTCGCAACCAGCCGCACGGCAAGAACGGGGTTTCTGTGAAGGGAGATTACATCCATATGAAAGGTATTGCAGTCTGTTATGCCGGGTATAAGGGGATATTCAACGAGGCTTCGCATTGCATCATGGAAAACCTCGACGTCTACGGCAACTGCGACTCGGGTATCCAGCACAAGAAAGGAGTGAACAATCTTATACTAAACTGCGATTCTCACGATAATTTTGACTATGAAACAGGTACCATATATGCCGCCGACTGGGGAGGTAATGCCGACGGATTTGCCGACAAGCAATTTACTAACTCTCCGGGAAATACCTACATAGGATGCCGCTCATGGAACAACTCCGACGACGGCTGGGACTTCTACCAGCGAGTGGGCGGAACAACGATAATGAAAAACTGTATCTGCTATGCCATGGGACCGAAAGAATATGACCTGCGCAACCATCCGCGGCGACAGACTGACAAGAACTTCCTTGACCAATTTGACGGCAACGGTATCGACATCACGCTGAAGAACAACAAGGGAACAGTGCATTGCTCGCTGGAACATTTCTACAACAACGGCAATGCCAACGGCTTTAAGCTCGGTGGAGACTACACGAAACACGACGTAACGCTCTACCGCTGTCTTGCCGTGGGCAACAACGAGAGAGGCTTCGACCAAAACAACAACCAGGGAGAAATGCGGATTTACAACGGCACAGCCTATCTCAACAACCAGAACTACGGATTCTATAGCGACAAGGGGTATTCTCTCGACATCAAGAACTGCGTGAGTCTCGACTCAGAAAAAGACGATACATTCCGCGGAAGCAAGATTACGGAACAGAACAACACATGGAGCAAAGGATTCTCTGTAAGTCAGAGCGACTTTCAGAATACCGACACAACCCTCATTGTATCTCCAAGAAAGCCAGACGGCAGTCTGCCCGACACACCATTCATGCGACTTGCTCCGACATCACGACTTATCGACTCTGGAACAATAGTGGAAGGAATAGAATACAGCGGCAGCGCCCCCGACCTGGGATGCTATGAATATAGCGGAACAAGCTCCGTATCTACAGCCAATATATTGTCAAGCGAGGACGAAATAACGGCACGCTACGGAGCCGACGGCACGGCAATACCCCTCAACAGGAATAAAGGACTGACGATAGTGAAGACACAGTCGGGAAAAGCGGCAGCAGTAATAAACAGAAAGAAATGATTGTTCATTTTTTCCATAAAATAGCATTTAAATTATACGTTTAAAGATTTCATAACAAACTTTGTTTTGCCTTTTTACCAAAAGGAAGTATATTTGCACAATATTATATAAAAAGAGGAGTTATTATAATTAAGGTAAAAATAAAACAAGAAGATATGAACAAGAAAATTTTGATTCCCGTAGTAGTTGTTGTACTGCTGCTCATCGGCGGCATTGCGTATC
>DAIOXG010000368.1:0-3172 GCA_036758085.1 Prevotella sp.
GCCGCAGCGGAGGCTATCAATACGGCGCTTGCCAATCTCAATGACTTCCGTCGTCAGGAGGGAGCCGCATTGCAGAAGAAATTCAACGAGAAGGTTGACAATATTACGGCTCTTCTGGCAAGTATCGAACCGTATGAGAAATCGCGCGTAGAGAAGATTCGCCAGCGTATCGTAGACGGACTGAAGAGTATTCCGGAGGTGGAATACGACAAGAACCGTCTGGAGCAGGAACTGATTTATTACATCGAGAAACTCGACATCAGCGAGGAGAAACAGCGCCTTGCAAATCACTTGAAGTATTTCCGTGAGACGATGGAGGAAACACAGGGAGTTGGTAAGAAACTCGGTTTCATTGCTCAGGAGATGGGACGCGAAATCAATACCACCGGCAGCAAGAGCAACAATGCCGAAATGCAGAATATCGTGGTGAAGATGAAGGACGAGCTGGAGCAGATTAAGGAACAGGTGCTTAATGCTCTCTAACCTATTTATATATATGTAGACTCATTTATATGTAGCCTATAAATCGATTTCATTGATGAAACAGGGAAAAGTTATTATATTTTCCGCTCCGAGCGGCAGCGGCAAAAGTACTATCATTAACTGGTTGATGCAGGAACACAAGGAGTTGAATCTGCATTTCAGTATATCGTGTACAAGTCGCAAGCCAAGAGGAACGGAGCAGAACGGAGTGGAGTATTTCTTTGTTACTCCTGAGGAATTTCGCCAGCGTATCGCCAACGGCGAATTCCTGGAGTATGAGGAAGTATATGCCGACCGTTTCTATGGCACGCTGAAGGCTCAGGTTGAGAAACAGCTTGCCGATGGTGAGAACGTGGTGCTCGATGTTGATGTGAAGGGCGGTTGCAATATCAAGAAGATTTATGCCGACAAGGCTCTCAGTGTTTTCGTTCAGCCACCTTCGATTGAGGAATTGCGCAACCGTCTTAACGGTAGGGGTACGGATGCTCCGGAGGTTATTGAAGACCGCATCCGTAGGGCTGAGTTCGAGCTTTCGTTTGCCCCGAAGTTCGACCATGTCGTTGTTAACGACAAACTTGAGACTGCCAAGCTGGAGGCTTATAAAACCATAAGCCGCTTCCTTGACAAGTAACGCGATTTGAGTTCAGGATTTATATGGAATGAATATGGCAAAATAAAGGTAACTGCTCCGCCCCCGGAGGGGGAGGGGACGATTATAAATCAGAAACTTCATTAACATTAAATTATGAAAATCGGCATTTTCGGTGGATCGTTTAATCCGGTACACAATGGGCACATTGCGTTGGCAAGTAAGATAAGGGAGCTTGCCAAACTTGATGAGGTATGGTTTGTTGTGTCGCCACACAATCCGCTGAAAAATGCCGATAGTCTTATGTCTGATGAAGACAGGTTGGAGATGGTGCGTCTTGCTGTTGAGGGCATCGAAGGACTCGTGGCAAGCGACTATGAATTCCATCTTCCGCAGCCTTCATATATGCTACACACCTTGCAGTGCCTCAGAAAGGATTATCCGGAAGATTCTTTCTCGCTTGTTATCGGTGCCGACAATTGGGCTTGTTTCGACAGATGGTTCGGTTATAAGGAAATAATCTCCGGTTTTCAGATAATTATTTATCCGCGTAAAGGAACAGATATTGATATTTCTTTACTTCCCCCTTCGGTAAAGCTCCTTGATATTGGACTTTACAATATCAGCAGTACGGAGATACGGCAAAAGTTAATGGACAGGAAATCTATTGATGGGCTTGTTCCCAAATGTGTAGCCGACTATCTTTCATCTCATACATCTTTATTGAAAAACTTATCCTGACGACTATGAACTCATCGCAAAACATTTCTGCAAAATCCATCGAACAACATTTTATTTCTGTTATTATCCCCGTTTATAACAAAGCTGAATATTTGGAAGACTGCATAAAAAGTGTTGTCTCCCAGGATTTCGACAGCTTTGAAGTGATTGTCGTTGAAGACGGCAGTACTGACAACTCTGCCGAAATTTGCGACCGCCTTGCTGCCGAATATCCCAACGTTACTGTCTTTCATCCCGAGAACGGCGGCGTTACGGCGGCACGGCGCATCGGTTATGAACGGTCTCATGGTGAGTTTGTTACTTTCGTGGATGCCGATGACAAGATGCTTCCTGGCGGACTCCGTCGCCTTTATGACGAGATTGTGGCAACGGATGCCGACGAGGTGGTAGCTCGATACATCAACCAGCACGACGAACTGCGTGGACATGATGGTGGACAGTATATGGAACCGGCATGGATGATACGGCAACTACTGTCGGCAAGGGCTGACTTTTGTGTCTTGTGGGCTGTACTTTTTCGTCGCGAACTGCTCGAAGGATGTCTCGACACCCCCAGGCTGATTCGTTCCGGCGAGGATATCCTGATGCAGATAGAGTGTTTGAGGAAGGAGCCAAAGGTGTGGTTCTCCGATGAAGTTGTGTATATGTACAACGAGGGACTGCCAAACGACCGTCCATTGAGTCTCGACGAACAGATGCTCTACGATGAGATTCTCTACGATGTCTTCAAAGACGACATAAAAGAATACGCCCCATATATAGTGCTCCATCAGACGAAAATGTATGAGAACTTCCTTTATCATCGTCAGTTTGACGTTTTCAAAAAATATTATCACCTTCTCCGTTCGGCAGACAAGAGCCAGTTGAGCATTGGCGACCGCATCGCAGTGATGCTACCGCCACGGCTGGCGTATTATCCAGTGGCGTGGAAGAAAAACAGATAGAATGTAAATCCTTATTTATAATTATGAAACTATTCAGTATTAAATTTTCTTGGATTATGGCTCTTGCCTTCCTCGTGATTTCCGATGCAGCAGCAAAGAGCAAAAACGAAGTATCGGAGAAAAAAGCTGCTGCATGGGTGGCGAGTGGAGAATGGAAAAACGGGTTTGATGCTATGCCCGATGAAACTGTGAACCTGCAGGAGTTCTATTCGCAGTATCACAAGAACAAGACGGAATGGGACAAGGCATTTAAATGGCTTGCGGAAACCGACCTTCTGTCTATTCCAAAGGGAAAAGTGATGATACCGGGCACGAATATCCGTGCGTCAATAGAAGACGGTTACAATGAACCGCTGGAAAAACGCCGGTCGGAGTCTCACCGCAAGAAGATTGACTTTATGTATGTGGTGAAAGG
>DAIOXG010000369.1:0-3164 GCA_036758085.1 Prevotella sp.
GCTTACTCGGGACTTCCACCCGTTAGACAATGCTCATGCCGAGCATACAAAATATCGTAGCTGCACTAGTTGGTGCAGCTACGTTTCAATATAGCAAAACGTATAAAGATTTACTTATTTGAGAAGCTTCAGAACTGGAGACAGAGATTTGTATACATCACTTCAGTTATTTATAATGATGAGGGGTAAACATCGACCCCTCACACTTACCCTCACCAACTTATATCTCTGAATATCAATAGCTTATTATCGAAGTGTGAGGGTGTGAGGGTAAAACGAGCGAAAAAAAATTTTTCAATAAAAACGACATAATCTTATTGACTTTTACATTTTTTTTGTAATATTGCAGTCTGAATGCAATATACTGACTTTTCAACCTTAAACGGAGATGACGGGAAATGTATATTATATTCACTATGCGTAGTGTATAACAACTTTTAATTTCATAAATATGCATTTATTAGAAAAGTTCAGCTATTGCCCTAAATGCGGAAGTTCACACTTCTCTACGGCAAGCGACAAAAGCAAGAAATGTGAGAACTGCGGATTTGAATATTTTCTTAATCCATCAGCGGCGGTTGCTGCCTTTATCTTCAATAAGAACGGTGAACTGCTCGTGGAAAGAAGAAAGAAGGATCCGGCAAAGGGAATGCTCGATTTGCCAGGAGGCTTTTGCGACGCACACGAAACGGCTGAAGAAGCTATTGCAAGGGAAGTAATGGAGGAAACTTCGCTGAAAATCAATAATGCTAAATATCTGTTTAGCCAACCTAACGTATATAGATACTCCGACTTTGATGTTCCGACTCTGGACTTGTTCTTCTCTTGTGATGTGGAAGACACGACGACTCTGAAGGCTAATGATGACGCTGAAGAGTGTTTCTGGGTTAAGATGGAGGATATCCATACGGAACAATTCGGACTACGCTCGGTTAGACAGGCTCTGCATATTTTTAGGGAGAACCTAAAAAATCGCTGATTTCATCGCTTTTGTTTACCTTAAATTTAATACATGAACACAATGAAGATAATGATAAAGATATATAGAATCGTTGCTGCGGCATGCATGGCTATTACGCTATGCTGTTGCGGCAATTCTGACAACACAAAGACTGATAGTGATGAATTTGATGACATGCTAAACACTATCATTACTGAAGAAAACCAGGATAAAGCCTACTCCATTATAGAAAATGCCCATTCCAACGGACAGATAAACAACGGACAGCGAAGTTATCTAAGGGCGGTTATAGTTTTCAAAGACCGGGAGCGCTTTGACTCCGTGATAACTCTTTGTCAACCGCTCGTAGAGCTGCCTGAGGTGAAAGCTGACAATAAACTTCTGTATCGTATCTATGCTCTTATGGCGAACGCTGCCGAAGGCTACGGCAACTATGCCGATATGATTCAATATGCCACCAAGACTGAGAAACTTGCCAAGCATCTGGGCAGATTTGACAAGCAACAGGAGATGATGGGCACAGTGGGATATGGTATGACTCTGCTCGGAAGGAGTAAAGAAGGAATGAGGATGATAGATAAAGGATTAGACAATCTTAGGGGAAGAACGGAATGGAATTGCCACAACAGTTATATAATTCTGTCGAAGATTAAGATTGCCGCTCTCGATGAAATGGAGGATTTTGGTGGAATATTGCCTGTCTGCAAGGATATATTAAAGAATCTTGCATATATGAAAAACTATCCGGAAAGGATAACGAAGATGCCGAAGGAATGGGCTGACAATAAAGAGACTTTTGCGAAAGCCATTGACTTCTACCGGACTCAAGCCCTGGCATACATGACATATTCTTATGCCAAGACGAGTCAAGACGATAAGGCAAGGGAGGTATTGAAGGAGTTTTATAAAACGGAATATGCAAGGACTCTCTATGCAAAACGCATAATAGTAGAGGCATTGGGAGAGCTGGAGATGTATGACAGAATGCTTGACATTTACGATGAAATCGACAAAAATAATGGGTCGGACACTATTAGCCATGCGTATAGCGAAGAACTCCAATTTAAGGCTCGCGCCGCCTCGGCTGCCGGCGACAAGGAATTGGCGAGAAGATATCTGAGAAGGACTATCGCCCTGAATGATTCTCTACACAAACGCCTCGACCAGGAACAAATGGCAAGAATGCTGTCTGTATACAAGGTGAACGAAGAGAAACAGAAGGCGGACAAGGCTGCCTCGGAAACAAAGATGCTTCTCATCATCATTATCGCTCTCGCCACAATTACACTTATTACTGTTATCCTGGCTGTAAGGATTCTGCATCAGAATAAGGAAATGAAGGAGAAGAACAAATCTATTGTCGGCATCATTGACAAGATTCATAAATACAAGAGAAACTACGTTGACCAGCTTCAAAAGGAAGACGAAAAACGCGATGAAACCGATGAAAACGAGCGTAAGGAGCAACCCTTGGAGCATAGGAAAAAGACCAAGGAGGAGATTGAAGAGAATGAAGACAAACATTTGTTCTTGCTTATCGACAGAACCTTGCGCGAGAAGAAATTGTATCTCGACTGCGATTTCCAGAGACAGACGCTTGTAGACGAACTACACTTAGACCGCAATAAAATCGGCAGACTGATACGCAAATATAGCGGATACCCAAATCTGTCGGCTTATATAAACTCTTATCGACTTGAGCATGCCTATAACGCTTTGGCTAATGACGACATACGAACAACTATCGACAACATTTCACGACAGTCGGGCTTTACTACTGTACGAACTTTCCAACGGCTTTTCAAAGATGCCTACGGCATGACACCGGCTGAATTCCGCGAAGCGAAATACGACAAAAAGTAAAAATGACCGGAAAATGCACCTGATAAGGCGATAAAACGTCAGAAAAGGCGGCAATATGTCACATTTCTTTGAAGTAACTAATAATATCTTTATCTTTGCAGCACTGATTAAGATAATAAGACGAAAGATATATATCACACTGTAATTAGTAAAGGTTTAGATAAAGATTTTTATTAGATTACTTTTTATCAGTTCGTGACGAATTGTTGGAATGATGTTTGACAACATCGAATGTTGGTTTTAAAAACAAGTGCTAATAGATTTGTTAGGTGTCAGTAATTAGTAAAGCTAAATTTATTTATTAAATGGGTACGAAAAGCCCGGACTGCAAAAGCAGTCC
>DAIOXG010000370.1:0-3157 GCA_036758085.1 Prevotella sp.
GTTATCACGCCGACGGTAGGCTGTATAATATCACGAAGCGCAAGCATCTCGCCTGGCTGGCTTATGCCAGCCTCGAATACGCCTACCTGTGTCTGCTCGCCGAGGAGCCATACTGACAGCGGTACTCCTATCTGAGAGTTGTAGCTTCGCGGACTTCTTGTTACGCTGAACGACGGCGAGAGCAATTGGAACAACCACTCCTTTACAATAGTTTTTCCGTTGCTTCCGGTGATGCCCACGATTGGAATGTTAAACTCATCGCGGTGGCGTTCGGCAAGGCGCTGCAGTGCCTCCAGCGGACTCAGCACTTTCAAGAAGTTTGCATCAGCATACGCCGTGGCATAATCTGCCGGCAACGTATCGACAACGAAATTTCTTACTCCGCGACGATAAAGGTCTGGAATGAAGTCATGACCGTCATTGCGACCGGACCTCAAAGCGAAGAACAGTGTTTCCTCAGGGAAACACAGGGAACGGCTATCGGTGAGCAAGAATCCTATCGTGGACTGATGCTCGCCATATCTGTGCGCTCCTATCAATGTTGTTACTTTTTCAATTGAATAAGTCATTGTCTTTCATCATTAATTGAATGCAAATATACATGTTATTTTTCAGAATGAGCTTCTTTCTGTGCCATTTATCATCTGTTTACACAAAAAAATAAGGTTTTTATCAAGTTTTTTGCCTCTTTTGCAACGTTTGAACGCAACATTTTACTATCTTCGCAATGTTTTCCGAAGTCTACTACTTTAGACGGAGGGATTTGCATTTAGCGTCAAACACTTTTACTATGGAAATTCTCTTACACTATATTTGGAAACACAGAATGTATCCACTACACGCCCTCACTACAAACAGCGGTGAGGTTGTGGAGGTGATAGACCCGGGTCTGCACAATACAAATGCCGGTCCAGATTTCTTCAACGCCAAGATTAAGGTGGACGGAATGTTGTGGGTCGGGAATGTGGAAATCCACGAAAAAGCTTCCGACTGGTTTCTTCATCAACACGACCGCGACGAGGCTTACAACAATGTTATCCTCCACGTGGTGGAGACCGACGACATGCCCGTTGTTACAAGCCATGGCGACGTGGTGAGGCAGATGAGGATGGAGGTTCCTGATTTCGTGAAGAAGAACTATGAAGCGCTGCTTAAAGAAGACCGTTTCCCTCCTTGCCACAGTATTATCAGTCATTTATCGAAACTAACGATACATAGCTGGATGAGTGCACTGCAGACTGAACGTCTTGAACAAAAGACTACGGCTATTCTCCACCGGGTGAAGGATATGAACGGTTCGTGGGAGGACGCGTTCTTTGCAACACTGGCACGCAACTTCGGTTTTGGCGTTAACAGCGATGCTTTCGAACTATGGGCAAAGACCATGTCGCTGCAGAGCGTGGCTCACCATCGCGACGATATTTTCCAAATCGAGACGATGTTCCTGGGACAGGCAGGACTGCTCGACAATGTCTCTATCCCCGAACGACATCGCAAAGAGGCTGAACTTGATCCGTATCTTGCAAGACTGCGAAGAGAGTATGCCTATCTGCAACATAAGTTTTCTCTAACCACCATGGATGCGTCGGCATGGAAATTCCTCAGGTTAAGGCCACAGAACTTTCCTCATATCAGGATTTCACAACTTGCCAATCTTTATTATAACCGCAATGCGAGTCTGAGCCAACTTGTAGAATGCCGTAGCATTGACGAACTTAAAGAACTGTTTTCCACTCGGGTTACCACTTATTGGCAAACACACTACTCGTTTGGCAGGGAGAGTTCGAAATCAACTAAACAGCTATCGCAACAGTCTGTAAATGTTCTTATCCTCAACACCGCCATCCCTACCCTCTTTGCCTACGGCAGATACAAAAGCGACGAAAAACTGTGCGAACTCGCCTTTGACTTGCTTGAGCAACTGAAGGCTGAAAGCAACAGTATAATACGTCTTTGGGAGGAATGTGGTCTGGAGATAAAGACGGCTGCCGACAGTCAGGCTATCGTGCAGTTGAAGAAAATGTATTGCGACCGCCGCGACTGTCTACGCTGCCGCTTCGGCTACGAATTCATAAAGAATAACGGATGGTTCGTGAAGGAAGAACCGATTTTGAATGAAGAATGAAAAATGAAGAATGAAGAATGAAGAATGCGGATTACCTTTTCTTTTACAAGAAAGAGTAATCCGCATTCTTCATTTCGCTGAGCGACAGCGAAGCAATTCTTCATTCTTCATTTAAAGTAAGCAATTCTTCATTTAAACAAAGAAATTCCTTTTTTTACGATATCGCTCGTTTCATTGATAATCTGGAAATACTCATCCATATCCCAAAGGTCGCGGGCAATGAGAGCCTTTAGTTGGTTCCGTAGATAAGGCAGAGTCTTTGAACGCTCCTCCTCGTCTTTCGGCTTAACCTCTTTCTTCTCGGCAGCCTTACGAATGTCTGCAAGAACACTCTCTGGAACAACAAACGAAGCATTGTACTTTTCAAACGAAGGATATAGTTTACGAAGTTTCTTGCGGTTGTCGTCGATATAGCGCAACACAGTTTCATTGACAATGCCTTTTGCCACGAGCTGACGGTGATATTTCGTGTATGTCAGCGTGTCAAGGGGCACAAAGTAGTCCGGCATAATGCCGCCGCCTCCATATACCACACGATGCTTGCGCAATGTATAGAACTTTAATGAATCGGCAAAATGAATACTGTCGGCATTCATCAGTTCACCATGTTTCAAGCGATTCTCGAAATCCTTGTAATAATCTTTGGCATCCCCTTTCTTATACGGTTTCTGTATGCAACGTCCCGAAGGAGTATAATAATGAGCGATAGTAAGGCGAATCATTGAACCGTCGGGCATATCGAACGGACGCTGTACCAATCCCTTTCCAAACGTACGGCGACCGACCACCGTACCGCGGTCGTTGTCCTGCAAAGCACCGGAAACGATTTCTGCAGCAGACGCCGTAAACTCATTTACGAGCACCACAACCTTGCCGTCGAGCAGTCGTCCGGACCCATTAGCCTTGTAGTCCATACGTGGCGAACGCAATCCACTGGCATAAACGATAAGGTCGTCTTTTGGCAGAAACTCATTCGCAATCTTCACGGCAGCCTGCAAGTATCCGCCTCCATTCTCCTGAAGGTCGAGCAAC
>DAIOXG010000371.1:0-3150 GCA_036758085.1 Prevotella sp.
GTCAGTATGCTTGGTCGCTGTTTTGAACCAATCATATCCGCCATTATACTTCATGATCACGCCAACTACCCCGTTAGTGTGCGAAGTCCGATTTTTCCTAGTATTGTTCTTGAGGCAATACTCAATCTCCCAGTCTATCCACTTGCTTTTCTTCATGTTTGGAGAAATGATTACGATTGTAACAGAGGTGTCATACATCATATCTCTCAAGTTGCGCTTAATATTTTCAGTTGACGTGTCGGTCAAATCCGGAGAATCGCTTGTTTCACCTTTGTAATAGGTTGCGTCATCTCCGAGTGCATCGATAATATCATCCCTAAGTTGTTGTGCTTCGCTATATTTGTACGAAATGAATGTTTTGTGTGCCATTACATAACCTCCTTAAATTTCATAATGATAATTGTAGCCGCAATCAAAGCTAACGGAAGATAAAAGAGAAAAATTGAAGGCGATTTTATACAGTACCAAATGCATGCCTCTTCGCATTTCAGCGTTTTAGCTTTGGGAGGAGTTAGGTCAAAATCCACCTCATGCAATCCAGTGCGAACCATATTGAATAAAGCTCTGAACCTTTTCTCAAGCTGTAAATAGTAGATGTCAAGAATGAAAAAGCAGAAAACCGGAGCAATTGCCAAGAGTAGGACCCACTTATCAATTTCGGCAAATGAAATTGCAGATATTCCGGCAACAATTGTTGCGCAAAAGCCCTTGAATACCGCAGACGTTGTCGACATCCGGTCAATTGACCCTTGAATCATTTGCAAATATGTAGCTTTAAGGCTAACGGTTTCATTATCCATATTGTTCATCATCTCCTTGAGTTTTTTATCTCCGCATTCATTTCCATACGACAGTTTCGCAACTTCTCTTTTCGCATTTTGCCTTCTAGCCCTGCAATGTGTTTCTCATTCTGAACAATTATATCCGGCGATTCCACCCTAATTTTATCCATTAATACATTCCTCCTACTTGATACTCTCCAATTTGGTGGATGGCAGCTTTTAGAACCTGTAAACAAATCATCGCCGTATGTTTATCAGGCGAAAACCGTGCAGCCATTTGCTGATATGGATGAATATAGTTTCTAAAATCCCGCACTGCATGGCTGAACTTTTTTACGTCTGGTTTTAAAATGCCTATCTCGCTTGCCACATCAATATAATTATTCAATGTCCAATCCTGAAATTTTTGGGCCTTACCCTGCTTATCCGTTGGTGCGCTTGCTGCTTGATTAAACTCTCTCTGATGTGAAGATGCAATTCCAAGCAAGATTCCCTCCATAATGCTCCCGATCATAATAACTGCTGCAAGAGGCGCATCGTGGTTAAAACAACTTTCAACTTCCATTAAACGTGCTCTGATAATGTCAGATGTACCGCCATCCAGTCCTAACCTATCAATATCAACATCATAAGTGAGTTTAAGAAAGTCGGTCTCTTGCATCACAGATGCCGTCTTTGGTTTCTCATCTATGACAACACGATTCAATCGCTTGAATGAGATAACATCGTTTTCCCGGATTATTCTCCATTTATCAAATGCAAGATACTGGTTAAACTCCGAAATCAACTCATCTAACCTCTGAATCCTACCTACATAGTTGATCGGCGCAAACACTTCCCTCAAACATTTATCTAATTCTGGTGAGCCATTGATTTTATCCAGCCTAGAATCAGTATACGCACTGCGCGAAGGAAAGCCTTGCCCATAAGCGTCGTTAAATTCCAAACCATTAAAGAAAGCCACAAGCTGCGGACCAGATCGATAATCCGGTGTACCGTCCCCGTTGATTATTTTTCGCAGCTCTTCCAATGTCTTTTTGCCAACTTGCACTATGACCTCACCTCCAATTCCATTCTCAGCTTTTTCAACTCCGCGTTCATTTCCATCCGCCGGTTTAGCTGCTTCTCTTTTCGCAGTTTGCTTTCCAACGCGGCGATCCGCTTTTCGAGCTGTTTCCTCTTTTCATCCCGTGCAACAGAGTCCTTGAGGCTTTCACCGGAATCCGATTGCAGCGTATCTCCGGCAATTTGGCGTACAAGGTTCTCATACACGGCATCCATATTCAGCCCGTCGATGCTTAGATTCAGCGCATCTTCCGGCATCCAATCGGTGTGATAATACCTGCCGACCTTGAAGGCGCTCTCGCCGGATGTGGCCGCTTCCTTGTAGCCGATCCACGCCTGCGCCTTGCCGTCGCAAGTGAGAATGAAGAGAATGTGGTAGGGAATCGCCTTGTCGATCTGTTTTAGGACAGCCTCGTCGAGCTGCGGCTCATTCAAGCGCACTTCAAAGACTTCTACCTCTATCACAGTCTCTCCTGCAGCGATATTGAGCGTCGATTTTGCCAGCTTGTTTCGCCAATGGATGGTTTTGATATTCTCTTCGAACATCCGCCGAACTTCCGGGGAAAAATTCAACTTTTCATAAAATTTTTGTTTTGGAATGCGCTTGCCGAATTCGGTGGACTTTGGAAAAGACAGCATAAGACACCCTTCTTGCGACACTTAAAATTGCGTCGCATATTCCACGACGGTTTTAAAACCGCAATTTGCCAATGCATCCTTAATATCTTTTGGAGATAAAGTTTTTTTGTAATCGCCTATCATCCCGATAATTCTCGCGCGCTTGGATTTCAAAACACTATCGTTGAGATTAAACGTTTTTATCGTAAACTCGGCCCGTTGCGATTCTCTCGCCGACAGCTCCTTTGCCGCTATAACCTCGCCATTGGGCATATAGGAAAAGAATCTTTCCACATTTTCCTCTCCTGGCGAAATCAAATTGTCATATTCTGCACATTTTTTGATGTGCGCATCTTTGTATTTGGCTCCATAATTTTCATTTACGCCATCCACGAACAAGTTGTTCCAATCAAACGTCCGTTCCGGAAACAAACTTCTCTTGTAAAAATGGTCTATATGAATCTGTTCCGAAAAAGGTTCTTCCGTGTAGGCGCTAATTCCGTTCTGCTCCTCGGCGATTTTTTTACGAATTTCGCGGTATAGATTTTGAAAATTCTTGGTTCGGTGAACTTCTTCCCAATCCGTCGGTTTTTCATGCAAGACAAAGTCTTCGAAAATTTCCAAAGGACGACTTTTTTTTACGGAAATCATACGAGTCCTTTCTTGATGTTTTTTTCCTGCAACG
>DAIOXG010000372.1:0-3149 GCA_036758085.1 Prevotella sp.
TCCCTGTTCCGTTCATTGCTTATGAAAATATATATTGAATCTTGTGTTGCTTGTTTTTTCGATTGCAAATTTAGGCTATAATAATGCAATCCACTTTAACAATCATAAAAAGAAGACTAAAAAACTTCTTGTAAAATTGTAATATGATATTGCAAAGTTTGCATTTTTAAAAGAATTATTGCTAATTTTGCAAATGAGAGAGTAATAAAACAAAAACATCATATTCTATAAACCTATGTTTGCCATGAATCCTTTAGAATACTATTTTGCAGAATTGATACGTTGCGCAGGAGTGGCGTATCTCACCATAACTGTCCTCTTAGCGCTGATAAAGGCTCCGCAAACCGAAGAATACAAACCTTACCGCAAGGCGAAACGCTTGCTCACATGCTCGTTTCTCACTATGTCGCTGAATTTGTTCCTCTGGTGTATGCTGACAAACGGCAAGTGGCATGAGTTCAACTACAGTATTGCGGCGGTAGACATTTCTCTGTTTTATCTGCTCTATATGCTGCTCTGCAACTCCTATTGCATATTGCTAAACAAAAATTATGTTACTTCTAAGCGTCTGGTCATTGCCATATCGGTATGGCTCCTTACTTCGCTGATTGCTTTTGCTGCGTTACTGGAGCCGCTGCACGAGTGGCGCAATGCTATGACCCTGACGGCGTTGTGCCTGTTGATTGCCTATATCATTAAATTCGTCTATTCATTCTTTAGCGAATACCGCAGATACAGACAAAAGCTCGAAAATTATTTTTCCGACGACATGCAGCGTTTCGCCCGGTGGATAATGGTAAGCGTGGTGATGTGTATCGTCTCCTGGTGTCTCGCCATAGCAACGATGTTCGGTAGTGTATATTTCAATTGGATATACCAGTTTTATGTTATTTCGCTAAACGTATATATTGCTGTCAGCTTCGTAAACTACAGTTCAAAATACGGCATACTTGTAAAAGCCGAACCGGAAAACGCTTATGAGGAAGAAAATGGTGATGGAAATAACTCAAGTGCAGAGCGTGAAACGATAGAAAAGAAGATACAGGCATGGACGGAGAAGAAACGTTATCTCTCGGAACAGTTTACTCTCGAGGACCTTGCACAGGTGCTCGGCACGAACAAGAACTATCTCTCTTACCATATCAACGAGAAATACGGGATGAGTTTTAGTTCCTGGATTTCAGAAATGCGCATCGACGAGGCAAAGCGCTTGATGAAAGAAAACCCCGACCGCAAGCTTGAAAACATTGCTTTCTCGGTGGGGTTCTCCTCTGCTTCTTATTTCTCTAAGGTCTTCTCCCTCCACGAAGGCGTGTCGCCGATGAGGTGGAGGAAGGAAGAACTCGGATAAATTTCATTCTTTCTGATATTTTCAGACATTCTTTTTGTCTGGCTGGTTGGTAATCCGGGTATTTTGTCTAATTTTGCATGACGTAATACAGTATAATAAATATGGAATATATAATTGCAATAATAATAGGTATCGGTATTGGTGCGGTAATCGGAATTCTTATAAACAAGGGCAAGATATCTGCTGAGGCAGCAAAATCTTCTATGCTTGCGGCAGAAAACCAGCGTATGAAGGAGGAGATGGAGAGGCGGATAACGCAGACTAAGACTGATGCTGAAGCTATGCTCGCCAAGGCTAAGGAGGAGGCTCGCGAGGCTCTTGCCGATGAACGCATCAATTCGGAGCGGCTGCGCCGGGAGAGCGACAGGCAGTGGGAGCAGAAGCTGGAGGCACTGCGACAGGAGATGCAGAAGAATGCCGCCGAGCAACTGGCTGCCAAGCAGCGCGACTTGCAGGAGAGTAACCGTACGCAGATGGATGAACTGTTGAGACCTATCAAGGAACAGTTTGCTGAGTTCCGGAAATCGGTTGACGAGAGCAAGACGCAGAACGAGGTGAACAAGAAGGAATTGCAGAATACCTTCGAGGCAACCATGAAACTCTTTCAGCAGGAACAGCAACAGGCTGTGGCTAATCTGAAGGAACAGACTCTACGTATAGGGTCGGATGCCGCCAACCTGACAAGGGCTTTGAAGGGCGACAGTAAGATGCAGGGCGACTGGGGCGAGATGGTGCTTGAGACGATTCTGGAGAACAGTGGGTTGCGCAAGGACGAGGAGTTTTTCATTCAGGAGAATACGAAAGACGAGGGTGGCAAGAACTTCCGTCCCGACGTCATCGTTCGTTTTCCTGAAGGTCGTTCCGTAGTAATCGACTCAAAGGTGTCGCTCACGGCGTATGCTGATGCCGTGGCTACTGATGATGAGGCGGAACGCGACCGTCTGCTGAAGGCGCATGCCGTCAGCGTGAGGAAGCACATCGACGAACTGGCGGCGAAAGACTACAGTACGCTTGTTGATGATGCTATCGGCTTTGTCCTGATGTTTATTCCTAACGAAACGAGCTATATCGCCGCCATGAGGCAGCAGCCTGACTTGAGCCGCTATGCCTATCAGAAGAAGATAATCATCATATCGCCGAGCAATTTGCTTATGGCTCTGCAGCTGGCATATAACCTGTGGCAGTATGACCGTCAGAACAAGAATGTGGAGAAAATAGTAAAGACCGCTGCCGACCTGTACGATAAGGTGGCTGGCTTTGAGGATACGTTCAATGGTGTTGGCGATCTCATCAATCGTCTCGGCACCGCCTTCGGCAAAGCTAAGAACCAACTCTACGACGGTACAGGCAATGTGATGCGGCGAGTGGAGAGTCTGAAGGGACTCGGCGTTACGCCAAAGAAACGGCTGAAGGCTGATATGGACGGGGAATGATAGAACTCAACGCAGGTTGTTTAACTACCGTTACAAGTGTTTTCAACTACCGTTGAAAATGTTTTTAACTACCGTTGAAAATGTTTTTAACTACCGTTACAACACCTGCATCCGTTTAATCTTCTCCTTTCGGTATGCTTCATTGCCTCGCATTGGAGACACTGCTTTTATTGTTCAGAATTGTTTTTCGTGGACATGCAAGAAAAAATCCTTCACCGTATAATGTTGAGTGCCAATGGCTTGCAACGGTAGTGAAGGATTTCCTTTATATACTCTTCTAAAAAAAATATTGAAGATTAGCATTCTGAATTCTGATGGAAATAGAATGTTTAAACATTTTGTATCTATTTATCTCCTGCTTCCCG
>DAIOXG010000373.1:0-3126 GCA_036758085.1 Prevotella sp.
ACCTGGAGAAAGGGACATTTTCGCGTCGTCTTTATTTCCGACTATTGAACCATTTTGAATTGCAAGTTCTCCGATTTGTCCTTCTGTAGCAACAATTTTACCCGTATACACACCGTCTTTATCAAAGTGAGTAAGCGCATTACTAATCGGCCCCCAGTTGACCTTAGCATCTTCGGCAAACTGGACGTTGCCTGCGGTATCCCAAGAAATTGCGCCATTAGCCAATTTCCCCGAACCGTCGGCATTAAGCACCCATTTCGTTCCGTGAATCGCATATTTGTCCAACTTTAAGGCTGCTGTTCCGCCAGTTGTTATAAAGCCGTTATCATCCACCGTGCTACTTCCAATCCAAATGGACTCATGGTCAAAATTCCAGCCACCTATGATATTCCCGTCCGAACCAATCTTGAATGAACACTTTCCGTTATAGTATCCTGAGAGATAGGTCCTTGATTTGTTGGCCGCTATGCTTATGCCGGAACTGAGTGATACTGCCGTCTCAATCGCTTCAACCGACTGCCCGCTCAAATCCTTCAAAGAGAAGTAGATGCCTGAACTGTTGCTGTCTGCTACGATTGTAACATAACCATTTGATATATTGTTATTTAAGATTTGCCAACCCGCAATTTTAGCAGTGTCTTTATCTTTACTATACGAAAACTTTCCGTCTGCAAAATCAAAATCTCCATTAGCTTCCAATCTCCACGCGTTGCCTCTAATACCAGTCGAGCCAATAGTGATTTCGCCTGGCTTGGATGTTTTCATGCCTGCAACATTGACCTTATCACCGATATACAACGAATCTGAATCAATCTTCCAGCCTGCAATCGTAGCCAAATTCAAATTCTTGTTATATGAGAATTTATTGTCGGCGAATGAAAAGTCCCCGTTTGTGTCGATTCTCCACCCGAATCCTCTCAACCCCTTAGTTCCAAGCGTAAGGTCTCCAGGGTTCAACGTGGTCTTGCCAAGGATGTTTACTTTATTGCCTAAATATAGGGAATCCGTGTCAAATATCCAGCCTGCAATCTTATTAGTCTTGCCAAGCGAAAAGACAAGCTGAGGACTGTCATTATTCATGATTGCCTCATAACCTACCAAACCATAGCTGGTATTGCTTTCATAATACATGGCTACACCGCCGCTCACCTTTATGACATCTTCCAGGTACGTTCCGGCTTTATCGTCTATGTTGCCAGTGTAAGGAGAAACGCCAATTAAAGGTGTATTCGACCTGATTATAAGGTTGTTGCTATGTATATAATTTTCTTTGATTACCCAATTTGCGAGTTTACCACTGGAAGCTGTTATTGAGCCTTTGAAAGACGCGCTACCATCGGGGCGCATAACAACATTGCCCTTTGCAAAAGAAGCTAAGCCGCTCTTATACAAAGCCCATACAACAGTACCATCTTCCTGCATTGTTTTTATAGTACCCTCTGATAAGAGCTGGAATCTTCCATCTGATGTCTGAATGTACTGAGGTTGAATATCCCATCCGGCTATCTTACCGCCTTTGGAATTCAAGTGGAAGATTTCGACGCCATCCTTATAGCCATATACGCCCGCGCCATTAGTTTCGTCCGGCCCAATATAAACTCCGCTTACCGATATTGCTCCGTTTTCGCCCTGGGTTACTAAACCTGCATATATCTTCGGAGTTAATATATACGTTGAGCCAATAGTGGTCTTATTACTCTCCCAGTCCAATATCCAGTCCAACATAGATGTTTCCCTTACTACTGTAATGGAGAACATGGCCGTTGTGCTGTATATTGGATGTGTTACCGTAATGCTTACTGTACACGATTTCAATGAAGCTGGAATGGATGTAACAGCTACTTTTTGCGTTGTATCACTTGCAGTCGTAATTGCGTATACTACTCCGTCAGGTGCGGATACGGTAATATTTGCAGATGAAATAGGTATTTGTTCCGAACCGCGCATCAACGACACCTCGGTAAAAGCCTCGCTAAGGTCAGGCTGCTTACCATCCAATGAGGCATTGACGACACACGAACTCTTACTCAAAACCACTGAGCATCCGTCATTTATCGATGTAAGTGTAATATTTCCAGTCGCTAAAACTCCCATAAATTCTATTTGTCAATTTATCAAAGAATAGAGGTGCGAAGGTTGCTTTGTTTTAACATCTGGGAATAAAAAGAGACCCAGCGCAGGATACTTCAATCGCGCCGGGTCTCTTCAGAATTTATTAACATCATTCTTTAGTCATTTACGTCAAAATACCATCGAACCCAATTTAGTTTGTCCTTGTCCTCAAGCTGGGTAACGGATAGGTCGTAGCAAGCCTCCAAGTAACGGAGCTTGTCGTCTCCAACCCATTTCCTGATAACGCTATCTTGATCAGAGAAAAACTTGTTAGCAGTCACATACAAAGCCCACTTGTTGTAATGAGGCTCATATTCGCAATCTCCGCCGAAAGACTGAATTGCCTGGAAGAACTCTTCAGGACGCCACTTCGGCCCCTTTGAACCGTCCTGGTTGATGAATGAATCAACGACTTCACGCGCTTCACTCTCAGTCAGGTAGTTGTAATATTTGAGCGTGCCCTCAAAGCATTCGAGAAAATCCGCTGCTCTATCAGCATTAGTATCAATGAGCATTTGAATTGCCTTCTTGAACATTGATTCCGCGACCTTCATGCTTTCTTCGTCTCCTTCCGCAATCGTATCCGTGAGCAGAGATGAGAACTTGTAAAAAATCATGTCCTTGTCCATACCTTACTATGAATTTAGTCCCTTAACAAGATTTGAAAGCATGTCCTTCATATCTCCAATGGAGCGTTCAATCTTTGAAAATCGTTCTTCGGTTTCCCGCTTCTCTTTAAAGACGGGACTCCATTCCTCAAGTATCTTATTGCATTGAGCTACTTCCTTTTCCCTAAGCGGGACTTCCGATATGACTGTCTCTGCACGAGATTTCATTGCTTCGACCTCTTTGAGCAACAGTTCGCGTTCCGTCGCAATCACCAGGTCTTGTCCTGAATATGTGATATTTAGGGAATCTGGGATTGTGTAAGTCCGGGATGCACCGTTTTCCTCGATTGTTACGTCAACAACCATCTGCATTGTGGTCAGATTCGGAGGCTGGGGAAGTCTGGAA
>DAIOXG010000374.1:0-3122 GCA_036758085.1 Prevotella sp.
AGCTACTGGAGCAGCGTGGAACAATACCTTACCCGTTACGCTTACAGCCTTCTTCGTCAGGGTGATGTTCTTCTCCATTCCAGAAGAAACATCAAGAGAATCAGTCTCCTCATAATCGAGATATCCGTCAGCAGCAACGGTCAGTTTATATCTCTTGTCAGTCTGTATGATATTAATCGAGAACTTACCCTCATCGTCAGTCTCACCCCGATAAAGTACATCATCATGAGAAAGAGAAACCATTGCTCCGGCAACAGGCTTTCCGGCAGAAGCCACCGTTCCCGAAACCTTCATCGGGTCAGTCTCTACACCGACAAAGACTATTGGAGTATTGGCATTATTGAACGTCGACTGACTCCCGGTTTTATAACCGGCAGTCTTGTATGTAGCATCAAGAGGATAAGAAACCTTGGTATACTGGCGGTTACCGTTTGAGCTAACTTCCGTAAACACGCGCAGCGCCTTTTCTCCGTCCCATACAAGCGGTTGACTGAACTTGATCGTTGTAGTCAGTTCCTCGCCGTTCTTCACGGTGAATGCCTGCTTGTCAACAAGAGATATAAGCTGCAAACCATCGTGGTTCTCATTATTTGTATACGACGTGCCGTCAACCATTCCAACGTATGCATCAAGCGAGAGAGAAGAGAAATCAACGTCCTTATTAAACGAACCGACGCCGCGGTATGTTATTGAAGTAATCTTTGCTCCCTTAGCTATACCATAATCCTGTAGCATCTTTGCCTTATAGAGGATATCGCTCTGTCCGCCCAAGGCGTTATCGGCAGAATACCAGTTTATCGGAGTATTGTAAGATGTCGACGTACCCTCGCCGACTTGTATCTCTCTATATGCAAGCTCCTCTGACACATTTACCTCTACAGAGGCTGTCTGCAAAGAATAATCATCGGCTAAAGCCTTGAATTCCACATAAGCTGAATATTTTGCTGCCTCATGGGGAGTAAACTCAAATTCCAGTTCCTTGTCTTCGCCCGGGGCAATGGCTGGAACCTCCACGGCTGCCACGGCTATTGGAGCCTCATCGCTGTCTGCCTTCTTCAGATAGAGAGTTGCCGAATATGTATCGGCGGTCTCTGCACTTGTATTGATGTTATTGAACGTTACACTTGCCTTATATTTGTTGTTTACATATCCCGTGGCAGGAAGCTTCGACGCAACGAGCTTCACGTCGTGGGCCACAGGCGAAAGTTTGAAACCATAGATATCGTCGATAGCCGTATATCCGGCTCCGAAGCCGAGATAATGCTTGCCCGCCGGAATTCCGGAAATTTCAAATGTAGTAAACTGTCCCTCATAATGTCCTGTCGCAGTTGAGCGAATATCACTAAGCTCTGACGCATTAATCTTGCGCACCAGCGTCCAGTCCTGTCGGTTGTCGGAGTAATATACATTGAGGTAGCAATTTTCTGAAGTTATTGAGTATGAAGTCTTTGCCACATCAACATTCAGTGTCTCGCCGTCGCCGACCTCAAGCAGCGGAGTAACGAAGCGGGAGTCTGCACCGAGCGTACTGTTCTTCAGAAAATATCCGTTGCCCTGTGCGGCAAAGCCGCTTTCGGCAATTTTCCAGTCTGACGACTCTACATAAGAACCGGCAGGAATTTTGCCGTCTTCAAAGTTTGCATAATATTTCTCCTTATCGAGCATCGTTGCCGACACGGCAAAAGAAACTGCTTCTACTCCATCACCTGCCACAGTAACGTTGCCGCCGTATGTTCCAGACTCCGACGGATTGAAAGTTACCGTCATGTCTTTCACCTCGTGGGCAGCTACCGTAAGCGGAGCCGACAATGCTGTCGAGAAGCCGTCGGGCAATGATATTGCTGTAATGTTGAGCGGGGCTGCACCATTATTTTCGAGTGTAAACGACTTCGGCGTGGCGGCATTTACCTTTCCCCAGGCATAACTCTCGCCGCCCTTCAGTGGCGTTCCGTCCATCTTTACCGTCATCACCGGCTTATATGCCACAGGCTCTATCCAGCCGCCATATTCTGATGTTCCCGATATGTTTTCCTTTACATCCACACGTGCTTTGGTCATTGACGAGAGGTAAAGCAAATCGCTGCTGCTTATTGTTCCGCTAAAGGGCACCGTCTTCTCCTCACCTACGGCGAGAGACTCTTCTATCGGTTGGGTGGCTATTACCTTACTGCTGTTTGAATAGTTTACGAGCGACAAACTGTATTTTTCGTCCCCCTTGGCTAAGTCAACATCACCCGTGTTCTGCAATGTTACATTAAACGAATATTGCAGGTTGCTGTCGGCATCGAGATCAGGAGTGTCGGAATTGAGCATCTCTACCTTTGATATCTTCAAGCTCTTCTTCAGTACCAAGTCAGCACTTTCTGCCGAGAAATCATCAAAATATACATCCGACCCGTATATGCCGACATACTCACCGCTTGTCTGCGGCAGGTCTACCTTCACCCACTCGTCGGTGGACAGCTCCGGTATGGCGACCGAAGTGTATTGACTGCCTGTAACAAACTTTCCGGAGTATGAGCTGACCGTTACCTTATAGAATTTCACTGTTCCTTTATCGGCAGCCTTCTTCACATAAATACTTGACGCACCGGTAATTTTCGGAGTTACCAACAAGTCTGTAGACGATTTCGTCGTGCCCGGATAATCGGGATGCGTGAGTGCAGTCTGTGTCCCCACCTTTAGTGCTCCGCTACCGTCCCTTCCGCCATCTGCGGTCCAAGTGTACGCAGGATACACCTCCTCTGCCATCCAGCCATAGCCAAAGGAGCCATAACTTGCAATGTGTCCCCATCCGGGAGCCGGTTTGAAACTATTGTCGTCGGTGGATATGCTCTTGTCGAAATTGACTGCATAATCGTTGACGACATCTGCTCTCGATACAATACTGCATAGCAAAAGGGCTATAAACAGTAGAAATTGATAATGGTATCGTTTCATAAGCGTTTTTGATTATATGTTACTTTTCTTTCTGTTTTATTTAGAATATGGCATTAACAAATGCAAAAATAAAGATTTTAATATAAATAACAAACATTTTGAAAGATAAAATGCACATATTCATGAGTTATAAACAAAAAAGGTGCGGGATTACCGCACCAATCCTTTTCCTCGCATGGAAA
>DAIOXG010000375.1:0-3102 GCA_036758085.1 Prevotella sp.
AAAAATTTACATTTTATAGAGTTTCAACGAATCCTGTCTAACAATCCTTTATTTTTCGTTGCAAATATAATGATATTTTGCAAAGCATGCAAGCATTTTGACACAAATATCATTACTAAAGCAATATTTTGCTATCTGGTCTTTATTTAAAAGTATATCTTAAACCGAGTTTTACATTAAAGGTTACCGGTTTTTCGCTGTATGCCGTTTTCAGTCCGCTGCCGTTCTTGAAATAATATCCTACTCCCGGCTCCACGTATATGCCAACGCCATCAACAATATTCGCCTGGGCACCGGCAGCGGCAGCTACAGACCACTGCAATTTGGAAGTCTTTACATCATCTTCCTCTGTAGACATGACACTGCCGTTGACATACTCCGTGGTGGTTACTTTTCCGCCGACGTTTCTCTCCAGCATACCACCGCCAGACACATAGACATCAAACCATCGGTTGCGCCACAAGCTATAGTCTACATTCACTGGAATACCCACATAATGCAGTCGCTGCTCGCGCTCCCGCCGGTTGCCACCCTCACCAAGCGTAAAGTCGGAAGAGAGGAAGGTATACGCCAGTCCTGTCTCAATCCCGAAGCGGTCGGTCAGGGCATACCTCACCGATACTCCGGCACGGAGCGGAACATGATGTTTTGCCTTTTCCTTCTGCAAGGTGCTCTTGGCTGCAAGGAACATAAAATTAGCATCGCCGGCATTACCAAACTGAGCGTCGTTGAATGATGATGCCATCATCACTCCACCATTTCCGCCACGCTCTGTCCCCATTGAGTTCTGGGCATATAGAGAAGCGGTGAAATATCCGGCAGACTTTTGGCTTGAGGTTGCATGACGCTTATTTTCTGCTGTGTGATTGGTAGAAGAGAATGATTTTGCCATATTCCGTTTGTAATCCTCCGTTACGACCGAAGGCTGGACATCTTCCCTGCCGTTATCAGCCGTTAACGCCTCCGCGGTCTTTCCGGCAGGCAATGCTCTTGTGTCTTCTGCAACTTCTTCTTTCTCCTCAACTGAGGCAGACTGGTCATGTTGCCCGTTTTCTACATAGGCGAGCAGATGATTCTCGTTTCTGTCTTCCGCTTCCGTGGCAGTTTGCTCATGACGGGCAACCGACGAACGTGTTGCTGCCACATCTGCAAGACGTCTGTTTCCTGTCTTCTCCTCACCATCCGGCAAATTCAAGAACACTCCTACCCCACACGCTATACACGCAGCGGCAACAAATACCCTAATGGCAACGGCACGTCTGTGGCGACTGGCATCATCTCTCTTTACCGATCCGCCCTGAGCAGCAAGAGCCTTATCGATATTCTCCCACAAGCCTTCGGGGGCGGATTCTTCAAAATCCGCCAAAGCATTCTGCAGTTTATCTTTCCATTCTTCTCTCATCGGTAAAAAAAATTAGTGAGTTCGTTTATATTCTTTTATTTTCTTTGCCATCATCGCCTTGGCATGAAAGAGCTGCGAGGCTGACGATGCGGGCTTGATGTTCAGCAGCTGGGCTATCTCCTTATGACTCTTATTCTCAAAAACATATAAGTTGAGTACTGCCCTGTATCCTGCCGGCAAACTCTTTATCATCTCCTGCAAGACATCCGGCGGAACGCCGTCGGCTACCGGTTCCTCGGCTTCTGCCGATGCCAGCGCCACCAGGTCGTCGTGGACGACAGGCAGTTTTCCGGCTGTCTTCAGGAAATTTATCGACATATTCACCGCCACTCGGGTCATCCAAGCCTTCAGCGACCCTTCGCCCCGATACTGGAAAGTATTGATTTGAGTGAAAATCTTTATGAAAACCTCCTGAAGAAGATCCTTCACATCATCCTTGTCGACGACATATCGAGAGCACACGGCGGCAAGGCACCCTACATATTTGTCGTAGAGTGCCCTCGCCGCCGTTTTATCACCGCTGCTTAGTAGCGACAAGAGATGCTGTTCTGAGATTTCCACCTTATTATATATGTCTATTCCTAAAATTCATCCGGCTCGATGCCTGTAAAGAAGACGCTCAGTCTTTTGTCCGGTAATCAAACTCCGCCGTCTTTTCTCCCTCAAACGAAGTGAATCTAACCTTCAGCTTCACCGTCTTGCCACCGGTTTTCGGCAATGCCTTCAGAGAGAATGCCACTGTGGTATACCCCATCTTCCCCTTCGTGTCGCCATACGCATTTTGTCGCAGTTCCACTTCATAAGGGTCGTCGGGATTTACGCCAGTAACGAGATTCACGAGGTGTGCCTTTGCCGGCTGTCCCCATACCGTACCAATGGCGAGCGTAAGATAGTTGTCCTCACACACCGTAGGGAAACCTTTGTATATTTCCACAGGGTCATTGCCGTACACCTCTGTATTCTTGTCGCCAAGTGTAGCGACAGAAGGTTTTGTCAGAATGCTGTCGATAGTAGATACATATACCGACTTGGTGTATGGAGGATTCTGGTCTCTCGTTTCGCGTATCGTTACGAACGCCCTCATCTCCTTACCTTTGAAGGGATGTTCCTTCATGTTCAGCGGCAGTAGCGTCGTACTGTCGTCGAGTTGCAGATACACCGTATTGTCGGCTGCTGTCTTCACCGTAACGACGGCATTTGGCGAATAGGCAACGTAATAGCTGTTGTCATCGTCGTCGAGATCGCATGATTGCAGCAACGGCACTGTAGCAAATACAGCGATTAATGCCACGAGAAGGTACATAACCTTTCTATAAGAACAATTCAAACTTTTCATTTTCATAATCTATTGTCTTTCGTTTTTCTAATATCAAAACAAAGGAATTCTGAAAATATTGCATTCGACAACTGGAAAATAGAGAAATCATAATAACATCTCCATGAATATAGCCTATGTTCATTAGTAAATAATACCTCAACGAATGATACAAATTAAAAAATGTTTTTTGGTGATTTTACCCTCACACCCTCACACATACCCTCTGAGCCCCCTGTTTATCGGCATTTCGATGGTGAGGGTAAGTGTGAGGGGTGGTGAGGGGTGTGGAAATTAGGAATTAGGAATTAGGAATTGTGAATCTCGATTAATAAAGAAGATTAGTAGAATATATAAGTGGCACCAAAGGTGCAGCAATGCTGCA
>DAIOXG010000376.1:0-3099 GCA_036758085.1 Prevotella sp.
AGTATTATATTAAGATAATGCAAAGGTATGAATAATCTTTTATATTAGTGAAAATTAGATTCATTATTTCACATTAAATACAAGTTCATCCTTATCTTTGGCCTTGTCTGCCAAAATGACATCACCATTTTTTACCTTACCGTCAAGCATCATCTCGCAAACACCATCTTCTATATATGTCTGTATAGCTCTCTTCAACGGTCTTGCTCCAAATTGCACGTCATATCCTTTTTGTGCGACAAAGTTCTTTGCCTCATCTGTCAGTTCAAGTCCATATCCAAGAGTTTCAAGTCGTTTTACAAGACCTCTCAGCTCTATATCTATAATTTTCTTTATTGCATTCAAGTCAAGCTGGTCGAAAGTGATGATTTCATCGAGTCGGTTGAGGAACTCCGGACTGAATTGCTTGCTAAGACTTTTCTGGATAATGCTCCGGGCATATTCCTTGTCCTCTTCCTTCATGTCGGCAGAGAAGGAACCGGCATTAAAGCCTATACCCTTACCGAAATCCTTAAGTTGACGGGTTCCTGCATTACTTGTCATAATGATTATCGTATTGCTGAAATCTACAAGTCGGCCGTTACCGTCAGTAAGTCTACCCTCGTCAAGTACTTGCAGCAAGAGATTGAAGACCTTTCCGTGTGCCTTCTCAATTTCATCAAGTAAAACAATTGAGTACGGATGGCGGCGAACTTTTTCCGTTAGCTGTCCTCCCTGCTCATAACCTACATATCCTGGAGGCGCTCCGATAAGGCGCGACGCGTTGAAGCTCTCACTATATTCACTCATGTCGATTCGGATGATATCATCAGCACTGCCAAACATGTGTTCGGCAAGTTTCTTTGCAAGATACGTCTTTCCTACTCCAGTAGGTCCGAGAAACATAAACGCTCCAATCGGATGGTGAGGATCTCTCAAGCCAAGTCGGTTTCTCTGTATGGCCTTTACCGTTTTCTTGACAGCTGCATCCTGAGCCACGACATCATTCATAAGTTCTGACGCCATATCTTTCAGTTTATCGTTCTCTTTCTGCGACACTTTATGTACAGGAACACCAGCCATCATGGAGACAACAGATGCCACATCTTCTTCTGTTGCATCTGTAAAGGTTTCCATACTTCCGTTTTTCGCCATCTCCTGTATATCTGCAACAGTTTTCTCTAATACCACCTGACGGTCTCTGAAACTTGCGGCAAGTTCGAAATTCTGGTTTCTTACAGCATTCTGCTTTTTCTTCTTAACCTCCTCAAGTTCATTTTCCGCCTCGACAAGTTCCGGCGGAACCTTTACTCCCCTCAGGTGAACCTTAGCACCGACTTCGTCTAATGCATCAATAGCCTTGTCAGGGAACTGTCGGTCAGCAACATACCTGTCTGTGAGCTTTACGCATGCCTCAAGTGCTTCATCAGAATATTTTACGTGGTGATGGCTCTCGTATCTATCCTTTATGTTGTGAAGAATTGCGAGTGTCTGCTCTGCCGTTGTCGGTTCAACCATTACTTTCTGGAAACGTCTCTCAAGTGCACCGTCTTTCTCAATAGAATTACGGTATTCGTCGAGTGTTGTTGCACCGATACACTGAATGAGTCCACGTGCAAGGGCTGGTTTCATAAGGTTTGCTGCATCCATTGTTCCCGGTGCAGAACCAGCTCCAACGAGGGTATGAATCTCATCGATAAACACTATAATGTCTGGATTATCCTCAAGTTCTTTGAGCAAGACCTTTATTCTCTCCTCAAACTGTCCTCTGTACTTAGTACCGGCAACAAGTCCTGCCATATCAAGATTTACCACTCTCTTTCCATACAACACAGGAGAAGTTGTCTTGTTTGCTATCTGAATAGCCAAACCTTCAACGATAGCACTTTTTCCTACACCAGGTTCTCCTATAAGGATAGGATTATTCTTCTTCCTTCTGCTGAGAATTTCTATAACTCTCTCTATTTCTTTCTCTCTTCCTACAACAGGATCAAGTTTTCCTTCAGTAGCAGCCTTGGTGATATCTGTACCGAAATTGTCGACCATCGGTGTTTTGCTCTGAACTTTTTCTGTCTGCACGCTATTTCCTGCAGACTTATTATTCTTACCACCCGTAAAGTCTTCTTCATCCTCTTCGTCAGGAATGCCTAAACCATTCTGCGGCGACATCTTGTCTTTCTTAAAAAAGAAATTCTTCATATCATCGTAGTTTATTTTATTCTGTTCAAGAACAATTTTTGCTCCATTATCACGTTTGTCGTGTAACATGGCAAGCAACAGATGTTCCTCGTCAACTACAGGCGACGACTGCATCCTTGCCTCGAGCACTGAGAGTTTCAGAATACTCGTAGCATGCTCATCAAGTTCTACATCAGTTCCGGTTTCAATCACCTCACCATTGTTATATTTACTGATGCGCTCCTCAAGCTCATGTTTCAATTCACCTGTGTTGACATTCAAGGTATTCTCCAATATATCTACAACTCCCGGCTTTACCCGCAACATTGCAAGCAACAGATGCTCTGGAGCAACCGACCTGCAATTCAGGCGAATTGCCTCTTCTCTGCTTACAGCCATTACCTGCGACATTTTTTTTGAGAATTCACTAATCATATATTCAAATTAAAGTTTTTTTCACAAATGCTGCAAATTGCATGCCAAGTATTACAGCTCTCATTTTACATGTCAATTCTTGACTTCTCTTCACGGCAATAAACGTTTCAAATATCCCTTCTCATACTGAACTCGCATCCGCAGTATTTCTGATTGTAGAACCCATACTCGCGAATTATTTGCGCACGACGCTCACTAAGTCCACCTTTACGCCAATTCTGATCCCACCATGTTACATCATGATATGGCTCAACAGCAAACTGACCCGCGGTATTTATCTGTTCAAGGCTTTTCCATCTTGATGATGCAAGAGTTGTGGTGATGACTCTGAAACCATTTTCGTGGGCATATTTTGCAGTTCTGCCCAATCTCATTCTGAAACATTCCAAACATCTGCTGCCACGTTCCGGTTGATCTTCCAGGCCTTTTACACAGCTTAGCCACGCCTCATGGTTGTAATCATCATCAACAATCTCCAGTCCGAGAGCTTCAGCATAGCGCGAGCAC
>DAIOXG010000377.1:0-3097 GCA_036758085.1 Prevotella sp.
TGCGAAAATACAAAAAATAATACAACAATTGATAAAAAAGTTGTATTTTTGCACATCTAAGCATTTATCATGGTATAAAATGCATCAATAAACAGGATATAAAACAATTATTTATCTATTGATAGAGAAATGTCAGAAAGAAAAGTAAGAGTGCGTTTCGCACCAAGTCCTACGGGAGCCTTGCACATCGGCGGTGTGCGTACAGCATTGTATAATTATCTGTTCGCCAAGCAACATGGCGGCGATTTGGTATTCCGCATCGAGGATACCGATTCCAACCGTTTTGTACCGGGAGCCGAAGAGTATATCATTGAGTCATTCAAATGGCTCGGAATAAAATTCGACGAGGGAGTGAGCTTCGGCGGAGAATACGGTCCTTACCGCCAGAGCGAACGTCGCGACATATACAAGAAATATGTAAAGCAGCTGCTTGATGCCGGAAAGGCATACATCGCATTCGACACACCGGAGGAGCTGGAGGCTAAACGCCAGGAAATAAAGAATTTCCAGTATGATGCCCACACCCGTATGCAGATGCGCAACTCCCTCTCATTGCCTAAGGAGGAAGTTGAAGCCCTCATCGCCGACGGCAAGCAATATGTTGTGCGCTTCCTTATCCAGCCGGGTGAGGACATCCATGTAAACGACATGATTCGCGGCGACGTGAAGATCAAGAGCGATATCCTCGACGACAAGGTGCTCTACAAGAGTGCCGACGAACTGCCTACATATCATTTGGCTAATATCGTTGACGACCATCTGATGGAAATTACACACGTAATCCGTGGCGAGGAGTGGCTGCCAAGTGCTCCGCTTCACGTTCTGCTTTACCGTGCCTTCGGATGGGAAGACACTATGCCACGATTTGCTCACCTGCCACTGCTGCTGAAGCCGGACGGCAAGGGAAAACTGAGCAAGCGCGACGGCGACAGACTCGGTTTCCCGGTATTCCCGCTCGAATGGCACGACCCGAAGACGGGAGACGTGAGCACGGGATTCCGCGAAAGCGGATATTTCCCAGAGGCTGTCATTAACTTCCTCGCTCTGCTGGGATGGAACCCGGGAACGGAACAGGAACTGTTCTCGCTCGACGAGCTTGTAAAGGCTTTCGACATCTCAAAATGCAGCAAGGCTGGAGCACGCTTCGACTTCAAGAAGGGTATCTGGTTCAACCACGAATATATTCTGCGCAAGAGCGACGACGAGATTGCACAGCTCTTCGCTCCGATTGTTGCCAACAACGGAGTGGACGAGTCTATGGAACGCATTACTAAGGTTGTGTCGATGATGAAAGACCGCGTGGACTTTGTCAAGGAACTGTGGCCTCTGTGCTCTTTCTTCTTCATCGCACCGACGGAATACGACGAGAAGACCGTGCGCAAACGCTGGAAAGAGAACTCCGCACAGGTGATGACAGAACTTGCCGCAGTTATCGAAGACATCGACGACTTCTCTATCGAGAATCAGGAGAAAGTCGTAATGGCATGGGTTGAAAGCAAGGGCTACAAACTCGGAGACGTGATGAATGCTTTCCGTCTGGCACTGGTCGGCATAGGCAAAGGTCCGGGAATGTTTGACATCACTGCATTCCTCGGAAAGGAGGAGACTCTGAAGAGACTGAAGAAGGCTATTGAAGTGCTTAAATAATAACAATATATAATGTTCCTTGCCATTCTCGACTGACGAAGGATGGCAAGGGACTTATGCTATTACCTCTTCATTACACAACGAATTGAAGACATATTTGCTTAATTAATAACTGATTTAATAACCAATAAGGAAGGTCGTGTACAATATTATAATATATATATACCTTCTTGGCGTTGCCATAGCAAGTCGATGGGACGGAAAGATACGAAAGATGTGGCGCGGAGAACGCGACGCTTTCGATGTGCTGAGACAGAAGGTTGACCCAAGCGAAAAATACCTGTGGTTTCATGCCGCCTCGCTGGGCGAGTTTGAACAGGGACGCCCTATTATGGAGCGACTGCGAAAAAGCCACCCGGAATACAAGATTCTGCTCACTTTCTTCTCGCCATCGGGATATGAAGTAAGGAAAAGCTATGAGGGGGCTGACATCGTATGCTATCTACCGCTCGACACTCCACTGAATGTCAGGCGGTTCTTCAGTATCGTACACCCGAGTATGGCGTTTTTCATCAAGTATGAGTTCTGGTGGAACTATATGACTTACATGAAGAAGCACAATATCCCGGTATATAGCGTGAGCAGCATATTCCGCCCGCAACAAGTTTTCTTCCGCTGGTACGGACACAGCTACCGACGAGTGCTCAACTGCATCAGCAAATTCTTCGTGCAGAACGTGAAAAGCCGGGAACTGCTGGCTACTCTCGGACTGGACAACGTGGAAGTTACGGGCGACACCCGTTTCGACCGTGTTCTCGAGATTAAGGAAGCGGCAACGCAGAAGGCTGCCGACATGCCTATCGTTGATGCCTTTGCAAAAGGATATAAGGTGTTCGTTGCCGGCAGCAGCTGGCCGCCAGACGAGGATATCTTCATTAGATACTTTAATGAGCACAAAGACTGGAAGATTGTCATTGCGCCTCACGTTATCGGAGAAGACCATCTGCAACAGATTCTTTCTAAACTGAACCGCAAGGCGGTAAGATACACACAAACGACACCCGAGGAAGCGGCAAATGCCGATTGCCTTATAATTGACTGTTTCGGACTTCTGTCGAGCATTTATTCTTGTGCGAAGGTTACTTATGTTGGCGGAGGATTCGGAGTGGGCATCCACAATGTTCTTGAAGCTGCGGTATGGAATGTTCCGGTTATCTTCGGACCGAACAACAAGCGATTTCAGGAAGCTCAAGAACTGCTTGCCGCAAAGGGCGGAATGGAAATCAACAACTATGGCGACTTCCAGACTCTTATGGACCGCTTCGACAGCGACGCTGACTATCTCAAAGCTTCTGCCGATGCTGCCGGGGAATACGTGAAGACGAAATCCGGAGCTGCCGACAGAGTGCTGCGCGGCGTGGGGATGGAATAGGATTATACAAGATTATATACAGAACTTACTGATTCATATATCATCTGTCAGTCTTGCTGACAACAAAATACCGGGCGT
>DAIOXG010000378.1:0-3090 GCA_036758085.1 Prevotella sp.
GGCTTACTCGGGACTTCCACCCGTTAGACAATGCTCATGCCGAGCATACAAAAACTGCCACTTTCTCACGAAAGCGACAGTTCAGCAATCATTGGTAAAACAATAAAGTTTTACCTGACATACCAACATTATCCAATCAATATTTTTCCGTAAATTATATAGTTATGAAAAAACATTCTTTACCATGGCCGTCCGCCACCACCGCCCGAAGACCCGGTGAGAACTGCCGTTACTTGTAATGATGACGTACCACTCGTAATTGTGTAACCACTTCCTGACGATAAATTTTCACAACTTATCAAAATTTTACTGCTGCTGCCACCCCAGCCGCCACCGCCTGGGCCTCCGCCGCCTGGTGCTGCACTGATGCGTGGACCGCCGCCGGAGGATGATGCGGAGTAGTTTTCCGGCACGGTAAACGTGGCAAGTACCGTATCGCCGTCTTTAAGCGTTATCTCCTGATTTGCCGCAACGCTCATGCTGCCGCTGACATACGGCTGGGTTGATTCCGAAGTGCTCGGCACGGAGTTTCCGCCGCCCACGGCGAGAAGTGTTCCGCCTGTGAAGATTACGCTGTACCCCTCCTCCTCGTTGGCATCAATGCCACATTCGGGCGATGTAGTTCCGAAGGCACGTATCGTTCCGCCCTGGATATACAAGTTGCCGTTGGAGTCAAGTCCGTCGTTGTTAGTTGCCACCACCGTGATGTCGCCTCCTTTCAGATACATGTGGCTCGACGAGTTGATGGCATCGTCGTATGTATAGCAGTTTATTGTTCCGTCGTTGACGGTGAGCACCGCCTTGCTCTCTATGCCCTCGGCACCGTTTCCCTTCGTCGTAACATTTATCGTTCCGCCGTTTATTGTAACGTTGCCGTCGGCTTTCATTCCCTTGGCTGAAGATTTCTGGTCGCTGGTCAGACGGTCGGTATTACCGGTATAGTCGGTATATTCCGTACCGTTTACGTAGGCATACATGCCTCCAGTGGTTGTTACCGTTATATCGCCGCCGTTGACGATGAGTTCTGCATCGCAGCTTATTCCCTTACCGCCGCTGCCGCTACTCGTCAGCGAGAGCGTTCCGCCGTCGATCTGCACGTTGCCGTCGGCACTGATACATGTCGATGCCTTTGTCTTTGCAGCCTCCGTGTCCCATTTTCCGCCGCCGGCAGTAGAAATGGTCAGGTCGCCGGCAGTAACGAGCACGTTGCCGTCTGCCTTCAGTCCCTTTGTGGCTGTGCCTGTTACGGCAATATTCAGCGTTCCGCCGTTTATCGTTATCGAGCCGGTATCTTCCGTCTCGCGCAGTGTCTCGTCTTCCTCTTTATATGCCGCCTGTACTCCGTCGTCGGCTACGCCGGAGATATTCAGCGTTCCGCTGTCCATCAGGAAATACTGGTTGCAGTTCACTCCGTCTTTCACTGCCGAAAGCACATTGACGGTGGCATTTTTCAGCGATACGTATTCCTTGGCATAAATGGCATGAGCAGTATTGCCATAGACGTTGAGCGTGCCCTTGCCTTTCAGTTCCAGATGTCCCTTGCATACGATACATCCCTTTTGTGTGCCGGAGAGACAGTCGGTCAGCGTATTTTCCGTATCTTTCTTCACGCTCATCTCGATGCGCTTGCCGTCTTGTATGTTTATCGGTGCACCGGTGAGATTTGTCAGTGTCAGTCCGCGCAGCTCTACCGTTGCCTTGTACGAACCGGTCATCGTGAACTCGCCGTCGGGCGATTCGCCCGAGAGCGAATATGTTATCTCGCCACAAGTGTCGTCGCCTACATTCTCGCTCTGCGTTATCGACACGTGGGCACCCTCTACTACGGGAGTTATATACTGTGCGATGTTGCCTGCCACGGTTACTGTCGCCTCCGTTCCATTGTATGCTATGTTCACGGTGTTGTCGGTTACCGTGCTGTTGTCTACATACATCCTTGTTATATCCGATGTCTGAAGGGTCTTCCCCATCACCGTGAGCGAGGTACCGTTCTGGTAGGTCATGTCGCCAGCCTGTGCTGCAGGAACGGCGTAGGTTACGCTACCCGAAACGATATTCAGTGTCTGCGCCGCAGCACTCATGGTCATGCCTATGGCGGCAATAGTTAATAATGTCTTTTTCATTTCACCATGATTTTCGTTGTGTTGCTATTATCCTTTATTATATACAGTCCGCTCTTCAATATTGACTTCAGGTCCGTGCCGGCTGCATATCTTCCGACGAACATTCCCGAGGCTGTATATACATCGCGGTCGGCACTTGCAACAGCCTTCACGTCGGTTATACCTGATGCCGTTGCCGAGAAGAACATCCGACCGAGGTCTGCCACGGAGAATTCTTTCCTTCCATCTACATTCTCCACAATCAGCCGGTTGTCGCTGAATGTCATCGAGAGCGATTCTATGGAGACGGACTCCAGACTCCCGTCTGAAGTTTCGAACGACAGGTAGGCGTATTCATCTGCACTTGCCGCAAAGGGCAAGGCAACCGCCATAAGCGACATTATTAATTTTCTCATAGCTAAAGTCTCCTATACCTTTAATATGTTTTATATTCTCTTTACTTACATTGCGTACGCCATTATATCTTTTTCGCTGCAAATATAGACTTTTTGTTTCATTCTGAATAAATATTTTAGACAAATGCTTACATTTATTAAACAAAAACACCATGATTAACATTTTAAAACATAATTAAAGCACTAACCTGTATAATTCATAGAATGTAACAATGTATATTATCGGAAGTGCGAGGAAATTTTTTAGACGAAAACCTATAAAACACCCGAACCAAGTAAAACCCTCGTTCCTCGGGTTTGCCGTTGTATTGGCATATTTCCTTACGAGAGCAAGCTCTCGACGGAAATCTGCTAATCCATCGTCAATGCCTTCGGCATTTTTACTTGTTTCGGGCGATAAACATAAAAAACAAAGGACAATCTTTTTTACAACCAGTAAAACAGAGTATCATTAAGATATGTCTATTTTGTAAAAGACAAGGATTACAGTATTATTCATACACTGTTTTAATTGTTTACAACAAAATGTTGTTCTCTTATGTTTTTTATGTTTATCGCCCGATGTTGTTTTG
>DAIOXG010000379.1:0-3089 GCA_036758085.1 Prevotella sp.
TGAACAATGCCAAGGTGGAGGAAGTTACAGATGTTAACGGACTGAAGGCTGTGAAGATAACATTCGATAGCGGACTGTTGTTCAAAACGAGTTCTTCAGAACTCAGTTCGGCAAGTAAGACGAATCTTGACAATCTTGCAAAGCTGATGACCAAATATTCTACATGTGCAATTGATGCATACGGACATACCGACAACCAAGGCTGGAAAAACTCTACAGCAGAGCAGAGTGTGCAGAAGAATCTGGAGCTTTCACAGCAGAGGGCACAGTCGGTTGTAAATTACCTTAAGGCAGCCGGAGTGGCAAACAGCCAGTTTAAGAATGTAGTAGGAAAAGGTAGTTCAGAGCCTGTGGCAGACAACAGTACCAAGGCAGGGCAAGATCAGAACCGCCGTGTGGAGATTTACATGTATGCCAGCGAGCAGATGGTAAAAGAGGCTCAGCAGGGTAAGCTAAACTAATATCCCAGTAAATACACAAAAAATGAGAAAACTCGGTATTGTCGGGAAAGTATTCAAATGGATGGTGGCAGCCTTTTTCGGCTCCACCATTCTTGTTGTGGTATTATATAGGTTCATACCCGTATACTACACCCCGCTTATGTTTATCCGTTGCTTTCAGCAGATAGGCGAGGGAGAGTCGGTAAAGATGCACCACCACTGGGTGCCGATGGAGCAAATATCCCCTCACATGCCGGTGGCAGTAATGGCAAGCGAAGACCAGCGCTTCTTGCTGCACCACGGCTTCGACTACAAGGCTATCGAGAAAGCAGCCATGCACAATCTTGAAGGAAAGAAAAAGCACGGAGCCAGCACAATCAGTCAGCAGACCGCAAAGAATGTGTTTTTGTGGCCCGGACGATCGTGGGTGAGAAAAGGTTTTGAGGCATATTTCACGGTGCTTATCGAGTTTATGTGGAGTAAACAGCGTATCATGGAGGTATATCTAAACTCCATAGAGATGGGCGATGGCATTTATGGTGTAGATGCCGTGGCGACAGACAATTTTTCAACCGATGCAGCCAATCTGTCGAGAGCCCAGTGTGCACTCATTGCCGCCACCCTGCCAAATCCGCGTAAGTTCAGCTCAAAGGATCCCAGTGCCTACATGCGCAAGCGTCAGCGCCAGATAGAACAGCAGATGAAGTTTATTCCTTCTTTTCCACGTGAGGGCGAAGATATAAACCCGTCGACTTCTTCTGGTGGAGTGTATAGAAATTATAAAAAATAACTTTCTTCTTTTCAGCTTCCGGCATTTCAGCTTTTTCCATTATATTTGTAAGTGTTTTTGTTAGCTGGATTGCCGGATGCTGAATATCAAGAAACAACATATCCCTATTGATGGAAAACAAAAATATGTCAGACTTCCTTAGCGGACTGAACGACAGTCAGCGGGCTGCTGTGGAATATTGCGAAGGTCCGTCGCTCGTAATTGCCGGTGCAGGTTCGGGCAAGACCCGTGTGCTCACTTATAAAGTGGCATATCTGCTCATGCAAGGCATGAAGCCTTGGAATATACTTGCCTTGACATTTACCAACAAGGCGGCAAACGAGATGAAGGAGAGAATCAACAGTATAGTGGGAGGAAACCAGGCACGTAGCATATACATGGGCACCTTTCATAGTATATTCTCCAGAATATTGCGTTCAGAAGCAAATAACATAGGTTATAACTCCAACTTCACCATCTACGACGACAGTGATTCGAAGAGTCTGGTAAAGGCAATAATAAAAGAGATGGGGCTCAACGACAAGGTATATAAACCGTCTACTGTAGCTTCGAGGATAAGTATGGCGAAGAACCATCTACTTCTGCCAGAAGACTATTCCTTAGACCGTGCATCACAAACGCGTGATTTTGAGACACATATGCCCGAAATGTCGAAGATATACTCAACGTATTGTGAGCGATGCAAAAGGGCGAATGCGATGGACTTCGACGATTTGCTTGTAAACATATATGTATTATTCCACGAACATCCCGATGTACTCAAAAAATATGCAACTAACTTCCAGTATATTTTAGTCGACGAGTATCAGGACACCAATGCCGTACAACAGAAAATCGTATTCCAGCTGGCGAGCGTCAACCACCGTGTATGTGCCGTAGGAGACGATGCCCAAAGTATCTATGCTTTCCGTGGAGCCAATATCGACAACATGTTAAGCTTCGAGAAGGTATTTACCGGAAGCAGAATTTTCAAGCTCGAGCAGAACTACCGCAGTACACAGCGTATAGTAGAAGCAGCAAACAGTCTGATACTCCACAACCAGTGGCAGATACGCAAGGATGTGTACAGTCAGAACAACGAGGGTGAACGCATAAAGCTCAAAATGGCTTACAGCGACAAGGAAGAGGCAGTAATCGTATGCAAAGACATACGGCGCATTATGCAGGAAAGCGGTGGTGAGTATAGCGATTTCGCAATACTGTACCGCACCAATGCCCAAAGCCGAACATTTGAGGAAGCACTGCGCAAGGCAAATATGCCGTACAGGATTTATGGCGGTCTGAGCTTTTATCAGCGTAAGGAAATTAAGGATGTCATTGCGTATTTCCGACTTGTTGCCAACCCCAATGACGAGGAGGCACTGAAGAGAATAATAAATTATCCAACGCGAGGAATAGGAAACACCACCCTAACGAAAATTATCGATACGGCAACGGCTAATGGCGTGAGCCTATGGACAGTACTCTCGTCGCCGGTGCGGAGTGGACTGCGTGTCAGCAAGTCAGTGCTCAATAAGCTTGAGGCATTCAGGGTTATGATTGCTGGCTTTATGGAGCGACTTGCCGAGGATGATGCCTATACCTTGGGCTACGACATTATAAAGACGAGCGGTATCGCTGCCGACTTATATGCCGACAAGGAACCGGAAAGTGTAGCAAGACAGGAAAACCTTGAGGAGTTCTTAAACGGAATGCAGGATTTTGTAGAGGGCAGAAAAGAGGATGCCTCGTTGGCGAAAAATATTTTCCTTACGGACTACTTGCAGGAAGTGTCGCTGCTTACAGACATAGAGAGTAAGCAGGATGACGAAACGAAGAAGGTCAATCTGATGACAATACACAGTGCCAAAGGACTGGAA
>DAIOXG010000380.1:0-3066 GCA_036758085.1 Prevotella sp.
ACTTCTGAGCTTATCAACTTTGGTTTTCTGTTTCGGAGTGAGGTTTAAGGAATCCGTAAGCCTTGCAATAGTGTCGGTATCGGTAGCGTGAATAAGCCTGTGGGCATTTCCGCATAACAAAATCAGATTTTGGTATGCATCTGTGCCTCCGTTGCAACGTGGGACTTTGTGGTGACAGAAAATATCTCCAATCATCAGCTTCGCCCCGGTTACGGCACATTTACCCATTTGAGCCGAGTATAGTGACAATCTGTTGTCGTTATACTCTATGGTGGCATTCCAGACCGGGTTTCGCATCAGATAATGCAGGATCTCCATATCAACTGCTTCCAGTTGTTTATGAATCATTGCCCTACCTTCTGCGGTGTACGAGTTCACACCACGTTTTCGCTGAATGGGATGCCTGTGCTTGACATAGCCTATTGGCGCAAGCGCAATTCCTCCTACATATCGCAACTGCTTACTTTTTCCGTACCGTTCCTTAATCACGTTTGCTATATGGCACGGAATCCGATTCTTTTCAACCTCTGCTGCCGTTTTTAACCGCTGTCGAAATCTTGTTTTCTGGCTCTTTTGGACTGAAAAGGCTAATCCTCTGAAATCCTTGCTGACCTTGGTCGCCATGCTGTAGTAGTCATGGACACCGAGTACAAAGGCATTGTATTTCGCAATTTCCTCATATTCGGAATGTGCCGCATTCTTCGGGTACTGAATCGCATGGGTCAGTTCCGCAAGGTTGTCTTTAATTTTCTTAATGGATTTCTCTCTGACATGGCTCTCTACAACAAATTTGGTTTGTCCCTGTTTGGTTTTGCCCCTGGGAATCACTTTCAGTCTGAATCCCAGAAAATCGGAATAGTCCTCTTTCAGGCTGATTACCTTGGACTTCTCCGGGCTTATATCCAGACCGAGACGCTCTTTCAGCCAGTCCTTTGTTGCATGGAACAGCTTGACCGCATTAGGATAGCTGCTGGTAAATATTTTGAAATCATCTGCATATCGGACACAGGTTATTTCTTTCAATCCGCTTCTACGCAGGGACGCATACTTATTACCATGATTGGGGCTGCCATTGCGGTTAGGCGTTTGCTTGAACGGATATTGTGTTGGAATGTTTTCCCATTGGCTTGCCAACCACCAGTCCAGTTCATTCAGCACAATGTTTGACAGAAGCGGAGAGATGATACCGCCCTGCGGTGTCCCTTTCTCCGGAAACCCAATCCCTGCCACTTCCGCTTTCAGCATTGCAGATATAATAGAAATCAGCTTTTTGTCACATATTCCAAGTGTCCACAGTTGTTTTAGCAGCTTGCCATGGCTCACATTATCGAAGAATCCCTTAATGTCAATGTCAACTACATAATGCAGATGGCTTAGCTGCATATTTTTATGGACTTGAGAAATTGCGTGCTGCTGGCTTCTGTTTGGCCTGAATCCGTAGCTGTGGTCATGGAATTTTGCTTCACAAATTGGCTCTAAAACCTGTAGAACACATTGCTGAACAAGTCTGTCCATAATGGTCGGTATCCCCAACGGTCTTGTCTTACCATTGTCCTTTGGTATCTCTACTCGGCGAACACTTTGGGGGACATACCAACTGAATTTCCGTTGCACAAGCACAACGAGCTTTTCTTCAGAGAGCTTTTCTAAGTGCTGTATGGTCTTGCCATCTGTGCCTGCTGTTTTGCTTCCTTTATTCTTCTTGATGTTCCGGTATGCCAATTTGATATTTTCCGGCAGGGTGATAATTTCCACCAGCTTGGTGAACATCTTGCCATCCATACTTTCGGCATACAGCTTATCTTGAATTTTCTGGAAATCGTAATATTCAGCATGGCGCAGTTTCGATTTCTTCAAAGCCTTTTTCTTTGTTGCCATAGTCGGTCATCACTCACTTTCGTGGGCTTAACCTTTCTTAGTCCTACTCGAACCTATGCGTGTTTGTTAATAATGATATTTTCAATTTACTCTTGACTACAGCCCGTCCCTCCACCGCTTACTTTTTTCACGGCTTCTAAATTCAACCATCGCTGACTGAATACGGTACCATGGCTGCACCTTCCTCCCGGATTAAGAAAAGTTATACTGCACCTTCATTCCTGACGACACAGATTTCCTTTTCCTGCTTCATAGCGTGCAATCGCTCCACATCCGGGACTTTCTACGTTCCGATATTCCTATCTGTACATGATGCCCTTAGACTATCCTTTTGGCCAGTATGCTGGATAGCACCTGTAATGCTATAGGGAATTTCATTGCGACCGCCTTACTTTACCCCACATACACCATTTTCATGGCAACGGCATTTCTACCGTTCTTTCTTCTTGACCCATACATTCGGACTTTCGTCAGTGGTTGTCAGCCACATTCTTGTCATAGGCATTTTATAGACCCCCGACCTATAGACCGCACTATCCACCTCTGGACAGCTTTCCACATCTGCCTTACGGCTCTGTTTGGACGGTTCTCAGCCGACTTCAACGTGCTGTGTCAGCGCAGGATATTGCACTCCTTTGCTTCCAACGTAGTATCAGGTGAGCGTTTCAGGGCGTTACCCCATCATTCCACTCTTCAGAATATCAGTTAGGAAAAACTCTGTTTTCCCCGCTACTTTTACCTCCTTACAGGCTTTCGCCCACATAAAGTTTATTTGTAGCAACGTATCGCTACACGGTCGCAGAAAACCAGCTGCGTGCTGCGCTGTGCGGTACTCTCTGCCCATATCCGATAGACATTCCGGGCGCATACGGAAACCTTGCTGTTTTCATCGTCCGGTGCCAGGGAGCTTAGCAGCCGCATATCCAACGCCAGCTTGCGTCCGTCGTTGGTGATGCGCAGCATATTGTCGGTGCTGGGATCGACCACACGGGCGCGGACGCGCTCGGCACGCTCCGCCAGTCCTGCCACAGCTTTCTTTTGCAGCTCGCTGGGGTGGATGACCTCGGTGTGGAAGTTGGCCTTTGGGACGGGCAGCTTCAGCATATCCGCCGTTTGCACATCCTCCACCATTTAGAAGGTCGCCATCAACTCCGGCAGATTGAAGAATTTTGCAAAACGGGTTTTCGG
>DAIOXG010000381.1:0-3058 GCA_036758085.1 Prevotella sp.
AAGCCGTACGGTCCCAATCGCAACTGGCACCGAGTTTACGAAGCTGCTTGAGGATTATACCTCCATGTTCTTCTGTCCAAGCCCAAGCATGTTTAAGAAACTCCTCGCGAGTTAAATCCGTTTTCTTTATTCCCTGCTGAGCGAGTTTATTTACGACTTTAGCCTCTGTTGCAATTGAAGCATGGTCTGTTCCAGGCACCCAACATGCGTTTTTGCCTTCCATTCTTGCTCTTCTTACAAGAATATCCTGGATTGTATTATTCAACATGTGCCCCATATGAAGCACACCCGTAACATTTGGCGGTGGGATAACAACCGTATAAGGCTCTCTCCCATCTGGCTTACTACTGAATAGTTTATTGTCAAGCCAATACTGATACCATTTCGACTCCACTGCTTGTGGGTCGTATTTGCTTGCTAATTCCATTTATTTATATTTTTGTTTATTCTATTATCGATTTTATATAAGTCCGTATCGATTATTTGTCCGTAGATACTGCAACATACCATATAATTGGCGTTTCATGATACTACACAAAGAATAGTGCAAAGTTAGCTATTTCCGATGTATATGACAAATTTATCAATCAATTTATTATATTACGTTACGGAGTTGAGGTTCAAAAAAACATTTATACAAACATACAGCTACACTTCAACTATATAAAAATAAAAAGCACCAAACAATACGTTTGGTGCTATAATATATTTTCTACAAATTACTTTATAATGCCTTGCTCAACAAAAATTTTCTTCAGAGCCATGACACCTCTCTCTACCTGTTCCTTAGTATGTGTTGCCATCAGAGCAAAGCGAACAAGTGTATCCTGAGGAGCACATGCTGGAGGAATTACCGGGTTAATGAAGACACCGGCATCGAAAGCAAGTTTCGTAACAAGGAATGTCTTCTCCGGATCACGAACATACAACGGAATTATAGGACTCTCCGTGTCGCCGATCTCAAAGCCTTCCTCACGGAAACGCTTCAATGCATAATTCGTTACATCCCATAGACGCTCTATTCTTTCCGGCTCTTTACGTATAATATGCAAAGCCTCCATAGCTGCTGCCGTTGCCGAAGGAGTATTAGAGGCACTAAAAATATACGTACGTACAGTATGGCGCAAATAATTTATTGTATCTTTGTCTCCTGCAATAAATCCACCAATACTTGCAAGGCTCTTTGAGAAGGTACCCATAATAAGATCGACATCGTCCGTAACTCCGAAATGATCACAGACACCTCTACCTTCTTTACCGAATACGCCTAAGCCATGAGCCTCGTCGACCATTATTGAAGCATTGTATTTCTTTTTAAGGCGTACGATTTCAGGCAAGTTGGCCAAATCACCTTCCATGGAGAAAACGCCGTCAACAACAATGAGTTTTACTGCCTCAGGACGACATTTCTTGAGTTGTTTCTCAAGATCCTCCATGTCATTATGCTTGTATTTCAAACATGTGGCAAACGAAAGGCGTCTACCATCTACGATACTTGCATGATCGCGCTCATCACAGATTATATAATCCTCTCTTCCGCATACCACTGCAAGAACACCGGCATTTACGAAAAAACCTGTGGAAAAGCAGAGGGCATCATCTTTATGCTCATATTCTGCAAGTTCTTTTTCTAACTTTACATGCAAATCCAGCGTACCATTCAAGAATCTGCTTCCTGCACATCCTGTACCATATTGGTCTATAGCAGCTTTCGCAGCTGCCTCCACTCGTGGATCGCCGACCAAGCCGGTGTACGCATTCGAACCGAACATCAATACCTTGTGTCCGTCCATCTGCACTTCTGTACCCTGTTTTCCTGTTATCTCACGGAAATATGGGTAAATGCCCGCTTCCATATATTTCTGCGGCACACGATAATTCTTGTATTTCTCTTGTAAAAGTCCCATTATTTATATAGGTGTAGTAAACTACTTTTTATAATACCGGCTGCAAAGATACAAATTTTCATAGAAATATTAGCATTTTATAAAGAAATATTCATTATTCATGAAAATATATCCTTTTTTAATTGCTTTTATTACGGAAATTATTACTTTTGCAAATTATGCTGACCAAGAAGAATATAATTTTCATAATGAACCCTATTTCCGGCACAGTTAGCAAGGCTGGAATTCCTGGACTTATCGAGAAATATCTTGATAAGGATAAGTTTTCATATTCTATAGAATGTACGAAATACGCCGGAAATGCAACAGAAATAGCTTCAAAGGCTAAGACTGACGGCATAGATGCCGTTATAGCTATCGGTGGCGACGGAACCGTAAATGAGGTTGGGAAGGCTCTTATACAATCTAATACAGCTTTGGGAATTATCCCTTGCGGTTCCGGCAATGGGCTTGCACGACATTTGATGTTGCCGATGGAAATTAAAAAGGCCATATCTGTCATAAACCAATACGATATTCATGATTTGGATTACGGCACAATTGACTCGCATCCATTTTTCTGTACATGCGGTATGGGATTTGACGCATATATCAGTATGAAATTTGCCCAGGCAGAAAAAAGAGGACCTGTAACTTATCTTGAAAACATTCTGAAGGAAGGCATAAAATACGAGCCTGAGACATATACAATAAAATCTGAAGAATACAACATCACCAAAAAGGCATTCCTCGTATCATGTGCCAACGCATCACAATATGGAAACAATGCCTATATTGCTCCACAAGCCTCTATGAGCGACGGGCTTTTGGATGTTATCATCATGGACCCACTTGACATGTTAGATGCGCCACAAATAAGCATCGACATGTTCAACAAGACTCTTAACAAGAACACAAAAATCAAGACTTTCAAGTCGAAAGAGCTTCATGTCGTGAGAGAGAAGCCTGGAGTCATACACTACGACGGCGACCCTATTATTGCACCTACCGAAATAGACATTCGCATTGTAAGCAAGGGAATTAAAATTTTAGTCAATCCATTTGCAGACAAATCACGTAGACGTCCCAATGCCGTGCAGAATGCATTTTGCGAGATTTTAAACGACATTAATACCGTCAGGACTGACATAACCAAGCAGAGCAAGCATATA
>DAIOXG010000382.1:0-3049 GCA_036758085.1 Prevotella sp.
GGCGGAGCAGTTACCTTTGATTGCTATAAAATTTGCATATTGCTCGTTAATTATTCGAAAACGAGTCGTTAATAATTCGACAGGCAAATGTTGTTATTAACCAAGGTATCTGTCCTCAAGCAGAAAGAGAAACTGCTTCTCCCCTGGAAGGGGAGACGGGAGAGGGGAAGAATATAAATCAGAAAGTTTAGTATGTAATAAGAAGATTGATGAGGGGAAGTAAAAAGTTCAAAGAACCAAATGATTTAAGAAGAAAAGACAAGACAATTATGATTTTTACAAAGATTTTAAATGTAAAGAAGCTCCTATATTCCACAATAGTGCTCCTGTCGTTTACCGCCTGTGGCAACGATGACAATGGAGGAGGCAACGGAGGAGCCACGGAGCGTAACGACAACAGAAACACAGCATATACCGACCAGGCTGCCACACGCATCGAAGTGCCGCATCTGCAAGGAGGCAACAGTCAGTTTATCGTATACCGGACAAGCGACAAGTCGTTTGATAAGGACGGCGTGAATTACTGTGTGGAGTGGGACAAGGACTTGAAGGCAAACCGCTGGTCGTGCTATATTCTGACGAAAAAGAATATATCGGGTAGCGGAAGTAGATGGAGCGGAGATTACAACATTTCAGAAACATCGACAAATTCAAACTATTTTTTTGATTTGAGCAATTTGACACTTGATGACTATTGGCATTATACCGATAATATGAATGGTGCGGAACATTGCTATATTCATGCGGCAAGAGGTTTTGACCATGGACATATCTGCAACTCCAATGACCGTACATACAGCAATGCCATAAACAAACAGACATTTTATATCACCAACATGCAGCCGCAGTACAGTGCATTCAACGGCAGTCAGAAAGTGAATGGAAAGAATAGCGGAATATGGCTCACGATGGAAAACTTCATACATAACTTTGCAAGCACGAGCAGTAACAAATTTGGAAAAAACGACACACTCTTTATATGCAAAGGAGGTACAATAGACCGCGAAGACCAAATATTGACACGCATAGACGGCAAAATGATAGTTCCAAAATATTTCTATTCGGCAATAGTATGGAAACGCACCGACTTAAACGTGTATTCAGGCATTGCCTTTTGGTTTGAACATACCAATGTCAATCACGGCAGCGATAATCTCAGGGGTTACGCCATCTCCATCTCCGAGCTCGAGAAGAAGCTTGGCGGTAAGATAGATTTCTTCTGCAATCTGCCCGACAAAACAGAGAAGGCAGTAGAGAAAACAGCAGCGACAATGGACTTCGGTTTGTAAAAAAACTCAAATTATCCACCGTCGGTTATCGGTTTTCAATTTAAATGAGTAATTTTGCAAGAGTAAATGCCCATGTGCCTTACTTCTTGAGAGAAGAAAGATAAAAGGCAGAATGCAAAACGACAAATAGACAAATAAAAACATAACAAACAAAGGATAAAGAAAAATGAATACGGTATTTGACTTTTCGGTTAAAGACAGAAAAGGAAAGATGGTAGCTCTGAAGGAGTATGCCAACGAGGTATTACTGATTGTCAACACAGCCACAAAATGCGGATTCACACCGCAGTATGAGGAATTGGAGAAACTTTACGAGAAATATCACAGTCAGGGATTCGAGATCCTCGATTTCCCTTGCAACCAGTTCGGACAGCAGGCTCCAGGCACAGACGAATCAATTCATGAGTTCTGCAAACTGAACTACGGCACGGAGTTCCCACGCTTCAAGAAGGTGAAGGTGAACGGACCTGATGCCGACCCACTCTATAAATTCCTTACTTCGCAGAAGGGCTTTGCCGGATGGGACGAGAATCACCCGCTGACAAAGGTTCTCGACGAGATGCTCTCGAAAGAAGACCCAGACTATAAGGAAAAGGCAGACATAAAATGGAACTTCACCAAATTCCTCGTAAACAAATACGGAATGGTAGTAGAGCGCTTTGAGCCGACAGAGAGCATAGAGAATATAGCAAAGAAGATAGAAGAACTGCTGTAATTATGGAACACGTAAAATGCTTGATTATCGGTAGCGGTCCTGCAGGATATACCGCTGCCATATATGCTTCGAGGGCAAACCTGAAGCCTGTGGAATATTGCGGACTGCTCACCGGCGGTCAGCTGACACAGACCACAATGGTAGAGAACTTCCCTGGCTATCCCGAGGGAGTGATGGGCGGACAGATGATGAACGATATCCGCGAACAGGCGGAACGCTTCGGTGCCGACATCCGCGACGGCGAGATAACAAAAGTGGACTTCAGCAAGGCTCCATACAAGGTTACCACCGACGACGGAACGGAACTGGAGGCAGACACCGTGATTATCGCCACCGGTGCTTCGGCAAAATATCTCGGACTCCCCGACGAGCAGAAATACAACGGTATGGGCGTGTCGGCATGTGCCACCTGCGACGGCTTCTTCTATCGCAAGAAGACCGTAGCCGTGGTTGGCGGCGGCGACACGGCATGCGAGGATGCCCTGTATCTTGCCGGACTGGCAAAGAAGGTTTACCTAATAGTAAGAAAACCTTTCCTGCGTGCCTCAAAGGTGATGCAGGAGAGAGTAATGAACACCGAGAACATCGAAGTACTCTTTGAGCACAACACCATCGGTCTGTTTGGCGAGAACGGCGTGGAGGGTGCACACCTTGTTAAGCGCAAGGGCGAGCCGGACGAGGAGAAAGTGGATATCCAGATAGACGGGTTCTTCCTCGCCATCGGTCATAAGCCAAACTCCGACGTCTTCAAGGATTGGCTCGAGACCGATGAGGTGGGCTATATCAAGACCATTAACAACACACCGCTCACCAAGATTCCTGGTATCTTCGTAGCCGGCGACGTTGCCGACCCTGTTTACCGCCAGGCAATCACAGCAGCTGCAAGCGGTTGCAAGGCAGCACTCGAAGCCGAGAGATATCTGATGAATAAATAAAACAAAGGTACGATACAAAAAAGATGCCCATAACCAGTCAACTACCGGTTATGGGCATTTTGTATGCTCGGCATGAGCATTGTCTAACGGGTGGAAGTCCCGAGTAAGCC
>DAIOXG010000383.1:0-3046 GCA_036758085.1 Prevotella sp.
CATCAAGTTCCCTGTCATCAACATCAAGCCCCTTCAATTTACTGAATATAGCCCCACCTCCATTATTTAGCAGCAATACTCTAAGATTTCCCTTTAGAGATGAGTTCCACAGCGAATTCTGGTCATAGAAGAAGCTCAAGTCGCCGGTAACGCAAAATACCACATCGTCTGTTGCAAGCGAAAAGCCGGCTGCCGTAGAAATGCTCCCTTCTATTCCGTTGACTCCACGGTTACACCATACAAAATGCCGGGCGTACATACATCCGAGTCTTACTTCCATACTGTTAGCATAATGAACATGAAAATCATATTCCATGTCTTCAAGCGACAATTCGAAAAGCCGTACAGCTTCTTTCTCTGAAAAGGCTGCAGTTCTTGACGAAAAATCCTCCATCTCTCCCTCAAGAGAGTCTTCGGCATGCGCCATCAGTCCATACCATCTATCCCTCAGCACTTTATCTGCAGAAGTAACCTTCCGATCTGCAGCAAGCGTCAAATCAAGAAGACACTTCAGGAAAACTTTTGTTCCACACCACACTACACCGGTCTGACAGCCGAACGTATCGTGTGGCTTACCGTCTGCGTCCACTTCCCAATGCTCAGCCACAGTAAGAGTACGCAACAGTTGCCTTAGATTCTTGCTTACCAATGTTCCGCCCATAGACAAAAGGAAGTTAACGGGCAATCTCTTCAGGTCGGCAGAATATTCCGTCAGCACGTTGTCAAACGGACGTGCCGCTGCTGTTGCCAAAGGCTCTGCCACGACGACATAATATTTCTGGAGTTCCCGGATAACAGCATCCAATTCGGAATCGTGCTCTCTCTGTTGTCCGATTACTATCATGCCCATCTCTGAAGATATAAAGCGGTGCATTATCTGCTCAGCCAGCGTTCCGGCGCTCCCTACTACATCTGAAGCCGTTGTCTGAATGTTCCTGACCTCGGGCAGGGTGCCGACATTAAATTCAAAAAGCGGTTCTTTTAGATGTACATTAACATGAACTGGTCCTTTTGCCCCGCTGACAGCGGCATTTAGCGTCATATTAAGAAGCAATGTCGAGAAATCACATCCGAGCCTATCATCACGGCTGAACTCTGAAACGCAGGCCTGCTCTCTCACTACATTAGCCAAAGCTCCATCTTGCCGGATGGTCTGTCCGTCATGGCGGTCTATCCATTCTTTCTGGCGGTCGGCAGAGACAACGATAAGGGGCACATGCCTGTAATAAGCCTCGGCTACTGCAGGGGCTGTATTAAGTAATGCCGAGCCGGACGTAACACAGACAACAACGGGTTCTCTTGTAGCCAGCGACATGCCGAGTGCATAAAACGCCGCACTACGTTCATCCGTAACAGCAGTACATGCAATATCCGGACATGCCATAAAATTGTTTATGAACGGTACATTCCTTGACCCCGGACAAACTACAGCTCGTCTTACGCCTTTCGCCACAAGGAGGGAAGTTATCAAATTAACAATTGCCTTATCGCTATACATATTTTATTTATTGTTATAGTAGGATAATATTCTGAAATACTTTTTAAATGCCAAGAACATCTCGCATGGCATTCATCTTACGTCGAGTTTCCGCCCATTCGTCCTCCTCACGACTGTCTGCCATTATTCCTCCTCCGGCATAAAGCTCTGCCTTGTTTCCACAGAGATTCATACAGCGCAAGGTTACATAAAGTCTGAAGTCACCGCTGTCTCCGATGAAACCGCAGAAACCGCTGTAATATTTTCTATCAAGATGCTCACTCTCCCGGATAAGTGCCAACGCCGGCTCTTTTGGCAACCCGCATACGGCGGGAGTTGGATTTAAAGCCGACACGAGTGAACACGGAATAACATCCTTTTTTATATCAAACAAGAAATCCGTCTTCAGATGCGACACACAACCTGCCTTAACGGTGATGGGACCTACTTCTGAAATGTCATCTGCGAAGCGCTTGAGTATTTTCCTTATATACACAGCTACATAGCGTTGCTCCGCCATATTCTTTTCACTCCAGTCATTCTTTTCCGTCTCACGTTCTGTCATTGTCCCGGCAAGTGCCATAGTATGCCATCTGCCATTAACCTCCTCGAGTAACACCTCTGGGGTTGCCATCAGCCAGGTTCCGGTGGTTGCCGTATCTATGAGTGCCACAAAAGAATTGGGATATAGGCGACACGCCTTTTTGAAAAGAGATGAAGATTCCTGAATCTCGCTAATTTCTAATTTAGAACTTCTTGCCAAGACTGCCTTATCGACCTTTCCGCAAGATATTGCTTCATGAAAAGTCCTGTAGTCACTGGCATATTGCCCTCTGTCTTCGGTAACTTCACCGACTCCATTATGCTTAGCCGTCTCCATCTCCGGGATATCGTTTACCGGCCTTTTCTTTCCCGGAATAAGGATTAACGGTAAAGTTTTTGATACTTCAAAAGGAGCAAAGACAAATCCTGTCCTTCCGGCAATTTCATCCATGCCATTAGCCGTGACCGTACAGGAGCTATCCGCCTCCACGAGATAACAGTCTTCTTTATCGCCAGGATAGCGGAACAGGGCATAATCTCGTCTCATTGTCTGTTAGGCTTTTGTTTTTGGTGTTATAATATAATTTGTAACATGAACGGTAGATATGAGCTCTCCTTTTGAATTGTTGAGCTGCACATCCCAAACATGCAATTTGCGTCCTTTGCTGACGAGATGCGCAAGTGCCGTAACCGTATCTCCTTCTTCTACCGCCTTGACGTGGTCTCCGCTTACGCTTATACCAACGCAGATTTTTCCAGGACACAGAGCCGTGGAACCTACTCCTGCAAGATTCTCTGCAAGAGCAAGCGACGCCCCGCCGCTGAGGAATCCGAAAGGCTGTCGGTTTCTTTCGTCAACCTTCATCGTTGCCATACACATATCGTCATCGGGGGTGGAGATAAACTCCATGCCCAATGCTGTAGAGAGATTCGGTTTCTTTTCTATTATTTCTTTTATCTTGTCTACATTCATGTTTCCGCTTTTTATTTCGTATAAGAATATTTTCTTTCTAAGCCGTTTTTAAC
>DAIOXG010000384.1:0-3040 GCA_036758085.1 Prevotella sp.
TTATATATTTCATGATCCCGCTGAACGGTGACTATAAAAACAGTTTTTAATTCACAAAAGAATACGTATCATGAAATATATAAATAAATTAATGATGCTTCCGTTGCTCGTATTGCCGCTCTTGTTCGCATCATGCGACAAAGACGACGACAGCAACCCGACGCTCGACCTGAGCCATGTGGCTGAAGGATTCAAGCTCAATACTCCTGCTTATGCAGGCAACACCTACGACCTTTCTAAATCCGACGGCGTGGAACTTACTTGTACTCAGCCTAACTATGGCGAGGGGGTGCCTTATGTTGTTCGCTATTTCGTACAGGTTTCTATCGACCCTACTTTTGCCGAAGGAAACAAGGACGCTAAGTTTACTGAGTTGTCTACTTCTTTTACAGATGCCAAAATGCTGGCTAATGCCATTGAAATGAACAATGCGCTTGTTGATTTGTATCAGGAGGCTCATCCTGATGCCGACATTCCTGCTTCTATGCCTGTATATATAAGACTACGCGCCATTATCGACGGTTCGATGATCGACAATCTGGGCGAGACATACTCTAATGTTATTACTCTGCCTTCTGTACGCGCTGAATACGAGGCTCCGGATGTTGAATATCCTGCGTGCCTCTATGTTGTCGGTTCTTCTATACAGAATGCTTGGAGCAGCTGGAAACAGGTGGCTGCCGTTTACGGCGTGCCGGGACAGTATTACACCGTAGTATACGTGCCGGACGGCGGTTCATTCAAGTGGGGAACTGCTGAAGGCGACTGGCGCGGATTTACACGTATCACCGTTGACGACAAGGCTAATGCCGGAGTTTCTAACAACGACGACGACAATATCGTTATCGCAAAGGGCGGATGGTACACGCTGCATTTTGAAGGTACAATGAGTGCCGACAAGAAGAGTATCGGCTACACACTGCATATCTTGCCTGCTGAGGTCTATATCATAGGTGCTGCTGCCGGCGACGACTGGACCGAAACTAATGCTGCATGGGCTTTGCAGGCTCCGACAGACCAGAACGGTGAATGGATTTCTCCTGCTTTCGCTGGTAGTGGCGAGCTTCGTGCCTATGTTCATATCGCAGGTTTGGAGTGGTGGCGCACTGAGTTCACTCTCTACAACGGAAATGTATTCTATCGTAAAGACAACATCGCTGACAACTGGGCAACAAATGTTGGCGAGGAGTACTCTGTAAGCTGTAACCCTGGTCAGAAACTCTATGTGAACTTCGACAAGAACACTGGAGAAGTGAAATAAAATTGAAGGATTGAAAAATTGAAAGATTGAAAAATTGAAGGATTGAAATCTGAAGATTGAAATTTAAAGAGGGATTATAAGTCTTATATGTCCTATAGTATTATATGTCCTATAATCCCTCCAAATTAAAAATCATAACAACAATGAAAAAGACATTATTATATAGCTTGGCAGCGTTTGTAGGCTTTGCCTTCGCAAGCTGCAACGGCGACTACGATGATTGGTCTGCTCCTCAGGGATGGGACCAGGAGGACGCCATAACTATTCCTGGCTTTACCGCCTCTGCCGCTTCGGCAGAGATTGACTTGGCTAAGCCTGGTGAAAATGTACAGGCTTTCACACTTTCTACGGCAACATTGCCTAAGGGAGCAGAACTGGAACACACACGTGTTATCATTGCTCCTGCCGACGAAGAGAGTATGACATACGACTTGCCGCAGACTCTTGATGCTACTGTTGATGGAACTATCGACAGTACTGCTCTTCAGAATGCTGTGGTTAAGGCTTACGGCAAACGTCCGTCGGCACGCCCGTTCAAGGCTAAGGTTTATTCTGATGTTGTGGTCAACGGACAGTCGCTCTTTGTCGATGCCGGAGAAATTACGCTTAACATCAAACCTAAGGCTCCGTTTATCTCAAAGGCTTATTATTTCATCGGAGACTTCAATAGCTGGAATACTGATGTAAACGAGCTTGTGAAGTATAAGTTCTCTCACTCTGACGCTGATGTCTATGAGGATCCGGTATTTACTTATACCGTTACAACAACTGGTTCAAACCAATGTTGGAAGATTATCCCTCAGGAAAATATCGACGCCAATAACATTTGGGCTCAGGGTGTAGTAGGAACAGAAAAGGATGGTTCTACGGCAACAGAGGGCGCTCTCGTAACCGACAACCCACAGGCTGGTAAGTTTGCCGACCCGGGCACTTATGTTATCACTATAAACATGCTCGACTACACCTATTCTATCGTTAAGGCTGACTCTTACTATATGGTGGGCGGTGTTTACGGATGGAATGCCGAGGCTGCTTCTAAACTTGCTTTCTACTGCGACGGTGGCTCTGTGGCATCTATCACGACACAATGGATTAACGATGCTAACCTGAAGATTTGGAACCGCGACAATATCGGCAACTGGGATGTTGCATGGGGAAGTGTAACTAACGGCGAGACGGCTGCCGAGGGCGATCTTATCAACAGCAATGCCCAAGCATTTGTATGTCCGGAGAAGGGTGCATACTACACTCTGACCATCGACATGGCTGCCAAGAAATACTATTGGATGAAGCTTGAAGACCAGAATCCTAAGGCTTTCAATACTGTCAGCATTATTGGTGCCTTCAACAACTGGGATGGTGATGTGGACATGGAGCAGACGGCACCTCACAACTGGTATCTGCGCCATACTTTCAGTGCTGGCACCGAGATGAAGTTCCGTTCTAACCACAATTGGGATTCAACCAACTGGGGCGGACAGTCTGCCACTATTGCCGGTATGATATATACAGCAAAGGCTAACGGCGACAATATCAACATTCCTGCCGGCACGTATGATATCTATTTCAACGACATCACCGGCAAGTTCATGTTTGTGAAAGCTAATTGATAAGTAATGCATATTTGATAAAGTATATTAAGACTTTGGTTATTTGAATGAAGGCAGAGAACCGTTATGGTTTCTCTGTCTTTTTTTATATTGAAAGGACAGAAACTGGCTGATATTTCGCAATATAGAGTGTATAAGAGCAAAAAAAATTCCTCTTGTTTTGTTCTTT
>DAIOXG010000385.1:0-3034 GCA_036758085.1 Prevotella sp.
TGTCCAAAAAACGATGTGCAAAATAATGCGTGATATCATATATGCATGTCGTCTTTTGAAATGCTATCAAATCACGATAGCCTCCCCTCTGCGGTATAAATTCATTGTTATTTTCCATAGAATGTCTTGTGTGTAGATTTAAGAGAGAGATAGAAAAATCCCATCATCGAACGGGGATGATGGGATTTAGAATAGAGTTTATGATTATTTGATAATTACAGTGTTACCCAAAGTCAAAGTATAATCGTCAATCAAAACATCTCCACCAGGCTTTTTGGCATTCATTATAAGAACACTATAAGTTCCTTCTGTTTCAATTGTGAATGTATATGTAACTTTAACCCATTCTGTAGCTGTTATATCATTTTCATAGTCTCCATATTTATAATCACTTCCTGAAGGGTTTGCTCCATCCTTCACTGGAACATATCCTGGACGAACAGAAGCACCTGTAGCTGTAGCAGCTTTTGCATAAAACGTAACAGTATATTCACCAGCCTTTAATGTCATTTCCTTATATCCAAGACGTTTGTTTTGCGTAGTACTACCAGCAACCTTAACCGAATATTTTCCACTATGAGCATCTGTACTCTGACTTAGTGTTGCATTTCCTGCAGAAGAAGTTGTCTTCCAATTATTAGGCTGTCCATTTGTCCAGTTCTCAAAGTCACCATTAGATGATTTTGCATCACCTGTTGTTCCTTCGCCACTACCAGAACCACTTCCTCCACCATTGCTCTTCAATGAAACGAGGTAAGCCTTACCTGTTACTGTCTCAGGAGTATTACCCTTATAGTTTACCACTTTACCACATACTACTACATCATCACCTACGCTGACACCTGTACCTGAAGTGTATTTTGCATTGTTAAGATACAGGGCACGATATACACAGAATTGATTGTCTTCCTTACCATCGTCTGAGATATAGAACGTAGCATTACCGTATTGCGTACTATATTGTTCCTTTACAGAAACCACCTTACCTTTAATATATACATCCTTATCAGATTCTACATCGGCTGCCAAAGAAGAAGCATAGTTGTTAGCTGCTACACTGTTGAAAGGATTAGCCTGTGTGCCGTCACCTGTTGCAACACCTGCTGCAGGCTGGTCTGTGCCTCCGCCGTTTCCATTTATTGACACTACATAGTTTCCTGTAGTGAACTCCTTAGTGCCGTTGTATGTTACAAGCTTACCACAGATAACGACCTCGTCGCCTGCTTTAAGAGCATCCTCACCAGAGAACTTTGTTCTGTTTGGTCCTGCATAGCCATTGAATACATAGAACTGGTTGGTCTCTGTACCATCGTCAGAAATATAATACTTCAAACTTCCGTAGCTTGCATCATAGCTGCCAGATACTACAGAAACAACTTTACCCTTTACATATACTTCTGTATTCTCGTCGCCACCGTTCTCAATATATTTCAGTGCGCCGGCAACATTGAATGGATCAGCCTGTGTTCCTGTTCCTGCAGGTTCTGCTGCCGGTGTATCAGGTGTATCCGGATTGTCTTCTCCCGGAATCTCGTAAGGTGCCGGAACATCCTCGCAACTTGTTAGCGAGGTGAATGAGAATGTGAGGGCTGCAATTGCCATCACTGAATATAATATCTTTTTCATAAATTATTCTTTTACGTTTTAATTATTGTTCTGTTATTACTTAGTTTTATCCTCGCCTGTCAAGATGTCGATGTCGCTCTCGCTGCGGAGAAGTATCTGCCAGGTGTAGCCATAGCGAGAAGGATTTGTAGCATAAACGGTGAAGATACCTGTCAGGTTTACTTTGCCCGTTGGCATTGCCTTGGCTGCAAAATCTGCGTATGAGCTGCTGCGAACTACCATCAGCGACTGAGCCTTACCGTTGATTTTCACCGTGCGGCTCACTCCGTTTCCTGCATCTTTTTCAGCATCTGGTGCCCAAGCGAGCTTACCGTCAGCCTTATCCATCTCAACGTTCTTCAAAGTCATCAGTTTGCCGCGATGCGACTTAATATAAGCCTCATCCTTCAGCTTTGTTACGTCAAACTCCTCAGGCTCAACCTTTGAAGCATCGGCAGCACCAAGAATTCTGAAATGCTCATTCCATGTATTGAAGCTCATACGGCTCGGGAATGTTCTGCCACTGGTGTTAGTGTATGGAGTACCAATCTGAACATTATTTCCATAGATACCGATATAGAGTCCTTTAAGATTAACGAGAATCTCCTGTCCTACAGGGAGAACACCAAAGAGTCCACCCTTCTGGATACAGATAAGGATACCCTCACCGCTCTCATCCTCAACGGCAACTTCGTTGTAAATATTGCTTGCGATGTCGTTGCCGGTGACGCGCACCTTCAACTGCCAGTCTTCGGTGATACGGATAGTATCATTGGCTACAGAGGAAGCAAGTTTGTCCACGGTCTGTGCCTTCAAGTCCTTAATAGATATAATCCTGTTGGGATCCTCCTGAATGTTGTTGTTGCCGTAAGGTGCAGTGGTAGAACCATTGGTAGGGTCGCTCCAGTCGTCATCCATACAAGATGTGGCAACACCGCTGAGCAGCATAGCCGCAACAATGAATTTTATATATTTAGCTATTTTCATTTCTTGAGAGTTTTTTTAGAATTTGTATGCGATGTTCAACATTCCGTTAGTGCCGTAGGCATAGAACTTCATTGGGTTCTTAGAGAACTTATATGCACGTGCTGTTGCTGTTCCATCAGCCTTCGGAGTACTGTAGTCACTTCGGCTCTGCTCATATCCTCCAGTTACGATGTTCGTATTGTTCAGGATATTCGTTACAGAGAGGTTGATAGACAGTGAACCGTGCTTCAGATAGATGCTTCTACCGATAGAACCGTCGATCATGAATCCGCCGTGTCCCTTTGCCTGAGCCAGGTTGCTGCGGATTGGTTCGTTGTTGAGAATATCGCCACGTACCTTGCATGAAGTCTGGTAACGGTAGTTTGGAGAATACGACAGATAGATGCGGTCGTAGTAGTTGGCATTGAGGTCTACGAACCATCCGCCACTGTGGTAGCTAAGT
>DAIOXG010000386.1:0-3008 GCA_036758085.1 Prevotella sp.
ATTGGCTGGAATGCTGGCTCTCGCTGCCGGCAACGCCAATGCCGACGAGGGTATGTGGACTCTCTACAACCTGCCCGAGGCGGTTTATGAGCAGATGAAAAGCTACGGCTTCAACCGCTCATACGACGGACTATACAGTGGCAACGATGCCATAATGAAGTCGGTGGTGAACTTCTCCGGATTCTGCTCCGGCATCGTTGTATCGCCAGACGGACTCGTGTTTACCAACCACCACTGCGGATTCGAGGCTATACGCTCCCACTCCACCGTTGACCACGACTATATGCTTAACGGCTTCTATGCAAAGTCTTATGACGAGGAACTGCCTAACGAGAACATGTTCGTGAGCTTCATGGTGGAACAGAAGGACATTACTGACGAACTGCGACAGAAAGGACTCTACGACCTGCCTATCGACAAGCAGGACGTGTTTCTCGACTCTATAGAGAACGTGATGTCGAAGGACGTGAAGAAGAAGGATCCGACTCTGCGCCTCGAAATCAAGCCTTATTACGAGGGAAACAAGTTCTATGCCACTACCTACCGCGACTTCAACGACTTGCGCCTTGTATTCACTGTGCCTAAATCAATGGGTAAATTCGGAGGCGAGACCGACAACTGGATGTGGCCGCGCCAGACTTGCGACTACTCTGTATTCCGCATCTATGCCGACCCGAAGACCAACGGACCGGCGGAGTATTCTAAAGACAACGTGCCTTATCATCCGGAACACTGGACACGCGTATCGCTCGACGGATATAAAGAGGGCGACTTCGCCATGACCGTGGGCTATCCCGGCTCTACAAGCCGCTACCTCTCGTCTTACGGCATTAAGGAGCGTCGCGATGCCGACAACGAGCCGAGGGCTCAGGTGCGTGGCGTGAAACAGGAGATTATGCAGCGCCACATGCGTGCCGACGAAGCCGTACGCATCAAATACGACTCTAAATACGCACAGAGTTCTAACTACTGGAAGAACTCTATCGGTATGAACAAGTGTATCGACTCTATCGGAATTATCCGACAGAAACAGGAGTTTGAAAAGCGCATTAAGGCTTATCAGGACAGTACGGGATTCCAGAAAGGGAAACTCGACTTCCAGAAGATGCAGGACCTCTATGCCAAACGTCTCGACACGGAGTATGCATTCACCAACTGGTATGAAACTTTCCGACGCACATCTGAGTTTAACACTCGTGCCCTGAAGGCTCTCAACGGCATGGAGGTAAAGGGACCGAAGGACAAGCCTCAGAAGCAGTATATGGTATTCGAAGACAACAGCTCTGAATGGGATGCAGCTCTCGACAAGGAGGTTATGGCAACTCTGCTGAAAAACTACCGCGAGCATGTTGATGCCAAGTACTTGCCTACTATCTACAAGAAGATTGACAAACAGTTCGGCGGCGACTATGCTAAATACGTGGACTATCTCTACAGCAAGTCTATTCTGATGAAGAGCGGAGAAAAAATCTTCTTCAACAAGAAGGGATACAAGAATGACCCGGGAATTGAATACGGAATGTCTATAAAGGACATATACGACGATATCATTGAGAAATACCATGTCCTTTCTCCTGCCATCGAGGAACAGGAGCGTTATCTCTGTGATGCCAAGATCCGCATGGAGATGGATATGCCTCACTATAGCGACGCCAACTTCACTATGCGACTGAGCTACGGACAGGTGAAGAACCTCAACGTTGGCGGAAAACCTGCCGGATACTACACTACAGCCGAGAGTATCGTTGACAAGATGAACGTTGGCGACAAGGTGGTTGACTACTATGCTGAACCTATTATGCACCAGTTGATGGGAGCAAAAGACTTCGGTAAGTATGCTGACAAGACAACGGGCAAGATGCAGCTCTGTTTCCTCACCAACAACGATATCACCGGCGGAAACTCCGGTTCGCCTATCTTCAACGGCAACGGCGAACTCATCGGTCTTGCCTTCGACGGCAACTGGGACTCTCTGTCGAGCGACATCCACTTCGACCGCGTTCTCGCACGCTGCATCGGTGTTGACATCCGCTATGTGCTCTATCTGATGGACAAGTGGGGACATGCCGACCGTCTGCTCAAAGAACTGGGAGTAGAGAAATAATACAAATAACCGAGACTTTACTTCATAAATTAATCCGCTTAAATTCCGTAGGCACTAACCACGGAATTTAAGCGGATTTATCTTTGTCGGAACATGACACGCAAACCCGACAGCCTCATCGTGTGATAGAAAAGAAATGTTTTTCATGATACCCGACTATCAAGGAAGCAAACTGATATACCAATCACACAAAAATATATAGTCATCCATTGTCTTTTTATAACGCATTCTTGCAACGCACCAGTGCCGAAACGAACCAAGCCAATGCCAGGAGCCGAACTACAACTGAAATGTCGGCAGGAAAAATACCCGCAAAGAATGCCAGTTGCACCTCTATCAGATGCCATGTCTGATTCATCGAAACTTCTCTTTCCAACACCGACGAATAGTATCTGGCGAGAATACGTACGGGAGCTGAAGCCCATTCCGTGATACCTTTCCACAGCTCTGCCAGCTCAAATCTCTTTCCATCTATATCCCTTGTTGCAAAAATAATGTTCTTTTCCATAATCTTTTCCTTTCTTTGTTTTTTAATTCTGATGCAAAATTACGGCATATAAGTGCAACATTTGTTCACCGTTCATATTATATGTGTTAAGAAAGCATGTAAAGCGGAAAGGGATTGATTTCCTTTACCTTTTTTCCGGCGAGAGGATATCTTTACTGGAAATTGGTGATGCTCAGTTACTTACTGAAGTTCAAGTAGATTATCGTTTAACCAAATTTTTTTTTGGTCATTTTACCCTCACACCCTCACCAATAGCTCTGAAAGTCCCTGTTTATCGAACTCCTGAGGTGTGAGGGATAGTGTGAGGGGTCTATGCTTACCCCTCACACTTTCAACGAGAACGTAATACTGATATTTTGTCTTTTTACAAGATTGATATATCTTAATGATACTCTG
>DAIOXG010000387.1:0-3004 GCA_036758085.1 Prevotella sp.
TGGTATCATCGACGCTATCCTCGACCACTCAATCGACGCTGCTCCTACAAAGACAGTTCCATTCTTCAACTTCGTTGTTCCTACACAGCTCGAAGGCGTTGATCCTAACATCCTCGACCCACGCGACACTTATGCTAACGCATCTGAGTGGGAGGAGAAAGCTAAGGACCTCGCAGCTCGCTTCATCAAGAACTTCAAGAAGTATGAGACTAACGAGGCTGGTAAGGCTCTCGTAGCAGCTGGTCCACAGCTCTAATCTCAACATTGGAATAATATTATTCTGATATAAAATCAAGTCCCGTCAAGTTTTCTGATTGACGGGACTTTTTTAATGCCTGATATTAAGTCTATAAGTTGCTCTTATCGGCGAAAGTATGCCTTATCTTACGTATATTTACTCTGTCTCGTTGCCACTCACGTATTCAAAGAGCTTCTTGTAGAAAGCCGTATGACACATCGTTTCGGCATTTCCCATGATGACGAGCTTCATTCTGGCGCGCGTTATCGCCACGTTCATACGCCGCAAGTCGCTCAGGAAACCAATCTGTCCGTTGTTGTTGGAACGAACGAGGGAAATGATGACAATGTCGCGCTCCTGTCCCTGAAAGCCGTCAACGGTATTAACGGAAATCAGTTTGCGGTAAGGACGGAAGAACTCACTCCGTTTAATCATGCCGCGCAGCAGCTGCACCTGTGCCCTGTATGGCGAGATGATACCCACATCGATACCCTCTTCAAGAATTCTGCCCTTGCCAATCTTTTCAAAATATCGGCGTAGCGTGTCGAGAGTCAGCTCCGCCTCCTTTTTATTAATCCTGCCGAAGCTTTCGCCCACAAACTGTTCATAAGCCTCAGTCTCGGATGTATCAACCCACATCATCGGTTCGTCGTAGTCGAGGATGCCGCGGTGTTCCACTTCGGGAGCCGCCACCATTCTGCCGCCATAAAACCACTGGCTGGAGAATTCCATAATGCGACGGTTCATTCGATACTGCATGGTAAGCAGCGTGACTACCTCCGGTTTGTTCTCCACAATACGCTCCATCAGAGTTTTCGACAGTCCGCCGCGCATCGCCTCAAGACTCTTCACCGTAGGCGGCAACTGACAGTGGTCGCCGGCAAAGACAACCCTCGTGGCACGGCGGATTGCTATCCAGCATGCAGCCTCGAGAGCCTGTGCAGCCTCATCGATAAAGAGAGTGGTGAATTTCTGTCCAGACATTACCCGGTTTGCACTTCCGGTGAGCGTTGATGCAATGACGCGTGCCTCGCCGAAGAGCTGGGCGTTAATGCGGCATTCTATCTCCGTGGCACGGCTTTTCAGGCGGTCAAGCTTCTGGTGCCAGTTGTCGCTGCCGCCCCGCTTGCGGCTGGAGCGCAGTTCGCGGATAGCCTTGCGTATACTCCACAGTTCGGGATAGTCGGGATGCGACTCGAAGCGCCGCTCATAGGTAAACGACAACATCTTGTCGGTAACGCGGGTAGGGTTTCCTATTCTGAGCACAGGGACCCCACGGTCGGCAAGTTTCTCGCTAATCCAGTCTACCGCCATATTGCTCTGTGCGCATACCATCACCTGACTCTCTCGCTTCAGTGTCTCGTATATAGCCTCAACAAGAGTTGTCGTCTTTCCTGTTCCCGGCGGACCATGGACCACAGCCACATCTTTTGCCCTCAGCACATTGTTTACGGCAAGTTCTTGCGACGAGTTAAGCCAAGGGAATTTTATCTCGTCAAACGAGAAAGTCTGCGCTTTCTGCCGCGAATAAAAGAGGTCGCGGAGATATGCCAGTCGGTTTCCCTTTGCCCGAATGGCACGGTCGAGAGCCTCGAACATAAGTCTGTAGCTCGTTTCGTCGAAGAACATCTGCACTCCGAGATTGTCTGCATTCTGCAAAGTTGTGGCTATGCCGGTCTTGTCGGGAATCGTAACCACCATCCTTTCGTTGTCGGCAAAGCTGACAACGCCCGTTGTCAGGACATCAAACGTTTCCTTGCCGCCATTGTCCTCAGCCCCCTGTGTCTTGAAGAAGCAAACCGGTTTCCCGAATTCGAAATTGTGTTCAATATCCTCGTCTCTCGTGCGGTAAACCTCCACGGCAAACTGGTTCAGAGAGTTGTAGTAACATCTTCCGACCCTTACTGGAAACCATGCGTCTCCTCGTTTCACTCGGCGCGCCAGTCCCTGAGCCTGCATCTGTCGCTTGAAGTCTTCCTTCTCCTCATCGTATTCCGTCTGCAGCAGAGCCTTCTGCCGCAGCAAAGCGTATACTGGAGATGATATATTACTGTTGTTCTCTTGCATATAGTCTTAGTTTTTCAGTTTCCTTACCACCTCCCGAAGGGCATCTTCAATAAGGTCGAGCGCAAGGTCGAAATCCGCTTCCGACCCGTAATAAGGATCTGGCACGGTATCGTATTCCGGATGACTGGTCATATAATCGGCAAGACAGCGGATTTTCTTTCTGTCGTCATCGTTCCGCGCCACCCGCCGAAGGTCGGCAATATTCTCCTTGTCCATGCCGAACACGATATCAAAGCGGTCGAAGTCGTCCGGTTGTATTTGTCTTGCACGGCTCGTCAAGCTGTATCCTCGTGCCGCAGCACGCTTCCTCATCCTTGGGTCAGGCAACTGTCCGGTATGCCATGCGCCAATGCCGGCAGAATCCACAACGACGATGCCTCTGAGTTCCGGGTCGTCGAATACCATCTGTTTCATTATTCCTTCGGCAGCCGGCGAGCGGCATATATTTCCAAGACATACAAAGAGGATATATTTCTTTAGTGGGCTTTTGCACCCGTTAGTCAAGTCGTTCATTGTCTGTATCTTATAAGATTAAAATTGTAATACTTGTTATTTTTCTGCAAAGTTACATGTTTTTCTTGTGTTCACGTGCACAATATTGTTGATATAAATCAAGAAACGTAAAGAAAAACATAAAAAAGATTGTTTTGCTATTGCCAGTTTGCAAAAACTTCATACCTTTGCAACGTGTTTTTCTTT
>DAIOXG010000388.1:0-2987 GCA_036758085.1 Prevotella sp.
AGCTACTGGAGCAGCGTGGAACAATACCTTACCCGTTACGCTTACAGCCTTCTTCTTCAGGGTGATGTTCTTCTCAAGATTAGAAGTCAGGCTGACGTTCTCCTCTGTATAGTCAACATAGCCCTCGGCTGTTGCTGTCAAGGTGTAAGTCTTGTCAGTCTGGATTACAGGGAACGAATATGCACCCTCAGCATCTGTCTTGCCAGAGTAGATTACGTCGTCGGCACTCTTCAACGTTACTGTAGCATCGGCTATGGCAGCATCACCACACTTAACGGTTCCGGAGATTGTAGCCGGATCTTTCTGGATAGCGAATGTTGCAACTGGAGTAGTCTTCGGACTCCACTCAGTAGCAGTACCAGACTTATAGTTTGCTGTATTGTAATCGGTGTCAACAGGATAATTTACGTTGATGTAGTTCCCGGCATCGCTCTTCACATAAGTATAGAAGCGAATTGCAGAAGTACCGTCCCATACTATCGGTGTCGGGAATGTTACGTTAGTAACGTAATCGGTTCCTTCAGTGAAGGTAACGTCATCGCCGTCGACAATCGTAACGGTTGTCAGTGCGTCGATGTTTTCTCCTGCCTTATAGTCAGCCTCAGCTACCGTACCGTAGGCGAGTGTCTGATGCAACTGCTTAACGGTTCTCGAAGTATAAGGAGAACCTGTAAATGATACTCCGGCAACCTTATCGCCAGCCTTCAAACCAAACTTCGTCAGCATCTCGGCTTTATAGATAACGTCGAAGAGGCCACCCTTGGCATTGTCTGCATAGTTCAGATAGAACACCTCGTTGCTCTGAGTGCCGTTCTGCTTTCCAACTACCACATCAGATACAGCCTGTTCCTCGGCTACTGTTACGTCTACCTCTGGAGTCTTTATACTATAGTTGTCGGCAGCATTCTTATACTCGGCATATACCTTAACGGTTCCGGCAGCATGAGGAGTATAAGCAAGTGTGAATTCGGCTTCACCAGCTGCTGCGATTTCAGAAGATTCGGCTGTTGCCACAGGCTCGTTGTCGGCATAGAGGGTGAGTGTGTAAGAACCAGCAGCCTCAGCTGCGGCATTGAGATTCTTGAGCTTCAGGGTTGCCTCATACTTGTTGTTTACCACGCCGACAGAAGGGAAATTCTTCTCTGCCACCATGATATCGTGGGCTACATTGACTCTCTCGAATCCATAGATATTGTCAACACAGGTGTAACCGGCACCGAAACCGATATAGTAGTTACCGGCTGGGATATTGTCGATTACGAATGTCTTCAGTTCACCATAATAATATGTACTGCTTACGCCTCTTGTAGAACTCATGTCCTCTGAAGCAATTGTCTTGGCAAGGGTCCAGTTCTGACGGTCGGTTGAATAGTAAACCTTCAGATATACATCGGAACCTGACTGATAATAGTTGGTGCGGGCTGCATCTACCGTCATCTTCTCGCCCTCTGCAACCTTGAGCAACGGAGTGATGAGCATGCTCTCCTGACCACGAGAACCGTTTGTTGCAAGATATGGGTTATCGCTTGAAGAGTAGTCGCGCTGCTTGATTTCCCAACTGCCCTCAAGTATCATTCCAGCAGGAACATTCTCGCTGCTGAAGCTCTCGAAATACTTCGACGGGTCGAGCACAGTTGCTGATACGGCAAACGTGAAGTCGTCTACGTCATTTCCCTTGATTGTAACGTTGCCTGAGAAGATACCGGCAACGGCATTGCTTACGGTGATGGTCAATGCTGCATCTTGATGAGGAGCTACAGTGAGAGGCAAGGTGAGATTGTGGCTGAAGCCCTCCGGTACGTCGACTGCCGTAACGGTAAGCGGAGCACCACCGTTGTTGCGGATAGTGAACTCCTTGGAAGTTGGCTCGTTCACCATGCCATAGGCAAAGCTCTCGCCGGCATCAATACGTCCATCGCTATTGCGGATTTGCATTTCTGGAGCATATTTTACAGGTTCTATCCATGTACCATAGCTTGTTGTATGAGTGAGGTTTTCCATCACATCATAACGGTTGCGGGCTGAATATGTGGCATAGTCTACCTCAGCGGCAAGTGTTGCTGTGGCTGATGCACCTACGGCAAGCGGCTCTGTAAGCGGCAGGGTGTAGACAACGGCATTCTCTCTACTGTAGTTTACGATACTGAGGGAATATCCCTCGGTGCCCGGTGTAAGGTCTACATCACCGTTGTTGGTGTACTGCACGGTGTAATTGACGGCAAACTTGCCGTCGGCGTTGCAGTCCGGCTCCTGTTTGCCGTTGTTTGTAACCTTGTCTATCTTCAAAGCCTTGACGAGTTCATACTCTGCCTTGTCGGCTGCGAAGTCATCGATATAAACGTTGTTGCCGCGGATACCGATATAGGTAGGCTCCGTCTGTGCCGGGATGTCTACCTTCACCCAATCGGATGTTGACAGGGTTGGGGTTGTCTCGAGAGTAATCTCGGCTCCACGGCTGTACGTAGCACCAGTCTTCGTTACCTTATAGAAGTTAATGGTTCCGTAAGAACTTGTCTGTTTTACGTAGATGCTCGAAGCTCCGGTTATCTGCGGAGTTACGAGAAGGTCGTTAACCGTGTTTGTATACCAGCCGTCGCCAATGGTCTGCGAACCGATTTTCAATGCTCCGCTACCGTCACGACCCGTGTCGGTGCCGTATGCGTAATCCACGTAGTAAGTTTCTGTATTCCAACTGTCGTCGCTCTCATACGACTGCACGATGTGCCCCCAACCGGAAGCCACCTTGAAGTCGTGTGCCGAAGTACTTATCGCAGTATTGAAATCTACCGCATAAGGACTGAAGGTATCAGCTTGCGACACGCTTGTTCCGAAGAACAAGGCTAACAGAAACACGAAAATGTAATTGATCTGTTTCATAAGCTAAAAAGTTAATTGATAATTATTATATACGTTCTATTTGCAAATTTACACTATTTTAAGAACTTAACAAACAAAAAGTAAGAAATTTTATATATAAAGTTTATATA
>DAIOXG010000389.1:0-2969 GCA_036758085.1 Prevotella sp.
TGTTTAGCCCAAACGCTCCGAGTGTTTAGCCCAAACGCTCCCGGTGTTTAGCCCAAACGCTCCCGGTGTTTCTATCATTACTTGCGAACGTAGTCAACAAATGAATACCGATAGCGGTGTTTCTCATCCGTATCATGGTCTTCACGCTCCACCTCTCTCCACTCAGCATACTCCGGGAAGAAAGCATCGGCACCATCAGGAGTGTCGGCAATTTCCGTAAGACAAAGGCGGTCGGCTACCGGCAGCATCTGGCGGTAGATACTTTCACCACCGATTACGTATACGTCTTCTTCTGGAGCGCAACTGCCAAGAGCCTCATCTACCGAAGCATATACGTCACACCCCGGCAGTTCCGCAACGGAACGGCTTACAACTACGTTTCGACGGTTTGGCAAAGCTCCTTTCGGCAGCGACTCGAATGTTTTTCTGCCCATTACGATAGTATGGCCCGTGGTCAACGCCTTGAAACGCTTCAGGTCATTGGGGAGCCAATATAAGAGTTTGTTGTCCTTGCCGATAGCCCGGTTGCGCGCTACGGCTGCTATGATGTTTATTCTCATTATTTATTTTTCTTTTGGGGATTATAGGACGAATAGGACATATATGACATATAAGTACTGGCCATCCTATTGACACCTTAGGTTCTATTGGTCCTATTGGTTCTATTGGTCTTATTGGTCCTATTAGTCCCAATAATTAATAAAAAGCCCTACACACTTACCACTCCTGGAATATGCGGCCATGGGTCGTAATTCTCCAACAGGAAATCTTCATACTTGAAGTCGAAGATGTCTTTCACGTCGGGATTGAGCTTCATCGTTGGCAGAGGGCGAGGCTGGCGCGTCAGTTGCAGCTTCACCTGCTCCAAATGGTTCAGATAGATGTGGGTATCACCAGTGGTGTGGATGAATTCGCCGGGGGTGAGACCTGTTACCTGTGCCACCATCTGCAGCAGAAGGGCATACGAGGCGATGTTGAACGGCACTCCGAGGAAGGTGTCGGCACTGCGCTGATAGAGCTGTAGCGAGAGTTTGCCGTCGGCCACATAAAACTGAAACAGGCAGTGGCATGGCGGAAGGTGCATCTGATCGATATCTGCCACGTTCCATGCGCTAACTATCATTCGTCTCGAATCGGGCGTGTTCTTTATCTGGTCGATTACGTTCTTTATCTGGTCAATGTGCCGTCCGTCGGGCGTTGGCCACGAGCGCCACTGATGACCGTAAACGGGACCGAGCTCGCCGTCGGCATCTGCCCATTCGTTCCATATCCTCACTCCATGGTCCTGAAGATACTTCACGTTCGTGTCGCCCTTCAAGAACCACAGCAGTTCGTAGATTATCGACTTCAAGTGCAGCTTCTTCGTGGTGAGCAGGGGGAAGCCCTGACTCATATCGAAGCGCATCTGGTTTCCAAAAATGCTTATCGTACCGGTTCCGGTGCGGTCGTGCTTCTTCGTACCCTCCGTAAGGATACGGTCCAGTAGGTCTAAATATTGTTTCATTTTGTTCTTATTCTCCATTCTTGCGGAAACAGGTTGTTGGTCCGGTTTCCAAGGTTCTTCACAAAGCCGAGGGGCAAGCCATAATAGCTAACCACGACGTATCCTCTTGGCATGTCGGCAGGGAGCGTTATCGGCTCGCGTCTGAGATAGGTCAGGGCATCGTCGAGATTGAGTTCTGCCACGGGAAAAACATCACGGTTCAGACTGGTCGAAAGGGCGAGGCTCTCCGAAGGGATAATGTCCTTGCCTTTCTGCTCGCCCAATTCCACACCGGCGTGCATAACCCGCAGCTTTGCCACTGCCGTATCAAATATGTCGCGCCACAACTTTCTTACTGCCACTATTCTGCCACCAAGCATCGTAATGTCGAAATCATTGCTGTCAGCAAGCCATTCTGCCACTTGTCGTGCTCCTTGTACGGATTGGCTTTTCTGCTGTTTCCCTTTTTTCTGTCTCTTTTCTTTCTTTCGGTCGGGGGATGTTGCCATCAGATTCTTGCCATCGCCCGGTTTGCGCAGGGCTGCCATGAAGAGTCCTTCGGTGCGGGTTACACCGGGGATGAAGTGAAGAGCCACTGCAGCCCCCTCAAGAGCCCCTTCAAGAGCCCCCTCCGGCTCCCCCAAGGGGGAGAGGGTGGGCAACAATGTTTTTTCATCTGATATATTCAGAAGATGCATATCGTAGTTGTCGGCTATCCATTTCACGTTTTCCTCGTCCTCATGGGCGTTGAAGGTGCAGGTGGAATAGATGAGCAGTCCGCCGTCGCGCAGACAAGGCATGATGTCGGCAATAATCTCACGCTGAAGGGCGGCACATTTCCTTACGTTCTGCACCGACCACTCTTCTATCGCTCCTTCGTCCTTGCGGAACATTCCCTCACCGGAGCAGGGCACGTCGCAGATGATAACGTCAAACTGCAGTCCGCTTCGCTGATAGTCGATGGCATAGTTGTTGGTTACAATAACATCTGCATGGCCGAACTTCTGCACGTTTTCCATCAGTATGTTTGCACGCGGACGCATCGGTTCGTTGGTCATCAGCAGACTGCCTTCTGGCAGTACGCTCCTTACTGCCGTTGTCTTTCCTCCCGGAGCGGCACAGAGATCGAGCACTCTCAGAGGGGAAGTCATGTCGGCATGCTGGCGCAACACCTTTGCCACATACATCGAGGCTGCCTCCTGCACATAATACGCTCCGGCATGGAACAGAGGGTCGAGAGTAAACTGCGGACGGGTTTTCAGATAGCGCCCCTCGGGGCACCACTCCACTTCGCCGTCATCGTCTGCCGGCAAAGGCATCGTGGCGGCATCATATTTGAAGGGATTGAGCCGAATGCTCACCGGGGGCTCCTCGTGCATTCCCTTAACGAATTGCTGCCATAGCTCTTCGCCAAAAAGTTGTTGAGTGTATGTAGAAAATTCTTCCGGTAGTGTCATTTTTTATTCTATACGTATAAAGATTTCTG
>DAIOXG010000390.1:0-2958 GCA_036758085.1 Prevotella sp.
GTTCCCAAAGCAAGCTCAACAACATATTTGCCCGTAAAGCTAGTGAAAAGCAATTCTGCGACAGAAGCAGCCACGCACATAAGCGCACCACAAGCATAAGGGGCTGGCTTTTCCATATTTCCGAGAGTATGTACCGCATATTTTGAGTGGTTTTATATTTATGCTTGCTTCGCTCCTTACGGTGCTTCTCGCTGTCCTGCTTTCGTTTTTCCTTTGTGTATTTCGTGATTTTTACCATTATCTCACCTCCCTTAAAGCATAACATAAAAACGACCGCCCGTGTTGATTTCTGCACGAACGGTCGAAATACTGCACGAAATGCTTCGCAGTTAATAATGAATAGTTAATAGTTAATAGCTAATAGTGAATAATTAATAGTTAATAGTTGGATTTTGTGGTTTTTATTATTGAGGTTAGTATTTTTATTAGTTCGGTGCAGTCTGAGTTAATGCTTTCAAATTGTTCTTGCGTTATGTAGTCTGTTTCTTTAAGAAGCTCCAGCCAGTACGACGTTTCTGCCGCTTCTTTAAGTGCAATGCTCATTTTGCTGATGAAATCCGCTGCACTCTGCCCATACTCCCCCTCTTTAACATTCGCTCCGATACTTGTCCCACTTTTCAATATCTGCCTTGACATTACATATTCTTTCTTCTCACTAACAAGGTATTTATACAAATTTATTATTCTCACAGCAAACTTTTTGCTTTTGCTTTCAATAATGCCATTCACAATTCTTTTCCCTCCACAAAAAAACTATTAACTATATAACCGGTATCATTATTTCGGTCGCAAACACTCCCTCCTCGTTCTGACGATTGACATAGCCGCCGTATTTTTTCGCAACTCTGTCAATCCTGAAAATACCGTATCCGTGGTCGCCCTCCGACTGCTTTGTGGAGAGGTAGCGTCCTGCAATTTTCTTCACATCTCCTGCGCTGTTCTGTACCGACATATAAAGCTGATTTTTCAGACACCCGATATAGATACGCATAAATCGGTCGCTTTCGGGTAGTTTGGCGCAGGCCTCCGCTGCGTTGTCAAGGAGATTGCCAAGCACAGCACAAAGCTCCACGTCGGAAAGCGGAATGTTGTTCGGGATATTTGCCTTGACGTTTATTCTGATATTCAGCTTTTCCGCGACGGACAGCTTGCTGTTAAGTATTGCGTCCGCCATAACATTGCCTGTTTTTATGACGGTATCGACAGTAGTCAGGTCGTCTGCAAGGCTGTCCAAATAGCTGTCAAGTTCGGCGTAATTGCCCTGCGCAAGCTGTATCTTCATGTTCTGAATGTGGTTACGGTAATCGTGCCGCCAGCCCCTGACCTGCTTGTACATATTCTGTATTTCACGAACCTGCTTTTCGATAAGCTCGCTCTGGAAACGCTCTATGCGGCGGTCTATCATGTTGTAGAGGGTGCGGCGGAGCACACAAAGCCCTAATACACACGCAAGTATAAATATGAGTATTATTCCTAGCAATATTAAAACTCTCATATCACCACTCATATTAATAAGCTTAATAAACTTCAAAATTTGTTTCAGCAAGGGTTTTACCTATTGTAACTACAATGCCATATTTATATTTGTAATCCCCATTCTTAGCAACAAATTCTTCAACCTTATTAACATCATTTTGTGTATTTGTATTCCAGTATGTTTTAAACTCCATAACTAAAAGGTTGTTATTATTGTTTCCTCTTTGATGAATAATTAGGTCTGGAAATGTCCCATTTGGAAAACTTGGCAAGCATTTTGTACATATTCCGTTTCTATTGTATTCACAGTCAAGATGATATTTTGCATACCTAGGATATTTAACGAGTTCATTTTGCAAATAGTGTGCAAACCTAAAAACTATGGCGCGCTCTCCCACATAATGCTTTCCAAGTTCATCCGAAGCAATTTTGGTTATGGGTTCATTATTTATCAAGTGTATATCTCTTTCATATAGCTCATTAAACGCCTTATGAATTGAAATATATAAATCTTTATCTTCCACAAAATAAGCTGTTATATCGGTAATGTTCATTTGATCTCAACCTTTCATATAAAAGTCAATGAATTCCTTGTTGACTTCATTATAAAGCCGACGAGAAATCGGGATATTATCCCCATTGTCAAGAGTGATTTGCACTTTTCCAATACTCCGCACATACCGCAAATTTACGATGTACGAGCGGTGAGAACTCACAAACCCATTCACTTGCATTGCGGAGAATTTGCTTATGCTCATTGTGCAGTCTATTATCGTATCGTCTGATAAGTTAACTGCTGTTTTTCTGCCGAAAGCCTCAATATAGGTTATTCTGTCGGCTGAAATATGGGTCGCTCCGTCGGCAGTTTCAATAAGCAGCTCACCTGTTTTGACGAAGCGTTTCTCCACATACTTATCTAAAACGGCGAACAGCTTTTCCTTAGCTACTGGCTTCAGCAAGTAGTGCAGGGCTTCAACGTCGTACCCCTCGGCAATGTAATCGGAATACCCCGTAATAAACACTATCGGGAGCATATCGCCATTGGAGCGCAGGCGCTTGGATAACTCCATTCCGTTGAGACCACGCATTTCAATGTCGAGAAGCAGCAGGTCGCAGGGAGTATCCTCATAGCCGAAAAGGAACTGCTCTGCACTTTCGTATTCGGCAACGTCCACAGCAAATGATTTGTCTGCCGCCCATTGATGCAGCGTCTTGCGAAGATACGCTATCTGCTCAATATCATCATCGCAAATGGCTATCAGCACAGAAACCCCTCCTTTTTTACTATGTCAATTATATCATCAAGATGGTCTTGTGTCAATATAATAATATTGTGACTATAATTACCTTTAAGCCCCGCTCTAAAAAATGCTGCCGCATAAATTCTTGAACTGATTTCATTTTAAACCATATTCTTAAATAATGCGGCAGTCAAAAATTACAACATGTATTTCAATTTAATTATTACTTTTGAAAAACACT
>DAIOXG010000391.1:0-2951 GCA_036758085.1 Prevotella sp.
ATCTGTGCCAACTGCTGTGCGTCTGGCATTGGGGTAACGGCAACGTCGCCTACTACCAACACGCCGTTCTCGCCATACTGTGGCTGCTTTGTGATAAGGAGCATAGCACCGCTCACGCATGTGATGCCAGGAGCACACTTGATAATCTGGAGTGCTGGGCGAAGAGTGTCGCCTGTTGTGCTGAGCGCACCGGAAATCTGTCCGTCGGCATCGCCAGTCTTGATAATCATGCAGCCCAGGTAGAGAGGGTTCTTCACGAGTTCGCGAGCCTGCTCTATCGTCATGCCCTTCTTTTTGCGGAGCTCTGCCAGAAGGGCAGCATACTCTTCGCTCTTAGGGTTATTCTCCGGGTCGATAAGTGTTGCCTTGTCGATGTTCTTCAATCCCCACTTCTCTGCCAGAGCATGTATCTCGTCGGGGTTGCCTATAAGAATAAGGTTAGCGATATCGTCAGCCAATACCTGGTCGGCTGCTCTCAGTGTACGCTCCTCTGTTGCCTCCGGGAGCACGATGCGCTGCTTGTTGCTTTTTGCGCGTTCGATGATTGATTGTACTAAATCCATGATTTATTGTATTTTAATAAGTTTGTTTTTTCTATTAGATTCGGCGGTGTAGACTATGTGCATCGCTGATACCTTGCAAAAGTAAGAATTTTATTTTATAAGTGGTAGCTTTTTGTTGAGTTTTTTTAAAGACTCTCGAGCATTCTTTTTATTACCACCTCAGCTGATATCTCGCGGTTTGCCGCTTCGGGTATTACGAGCGAGTTGTTGCTCTCTATCACATCGTCGGTTACGATGAGTCCGCGGCGCACCGGCAGACAATGCATAAACTTGCCGTTGTCGGTTACTGCCATGTGGGCGTCGTCGATTGTCCACGACATGTCTTTCGACAGTATTTTTCCGTAGTCGTCAGGATTGGAAACTCCCGGACAGCTCCAGTTCTTTGCATACACGAAATCGGCACCCTCAAGGGCTTTCATCTGGTCGTACTCCACTGGAGCGTCGCCTACGAATTTTGGGTCGAGCTCATAGCCGTGAGGGTGGGTAACAACGAAATCCACATCTGCCTTGTTCATCCACTGGGCAAAGGAGTCTGGCACAGCTTGTGGTAGAGCGCGGCAATGCGGAGCCCATGTCAAGACTACCTTCGGGCGTTTCTTTGTTTTATGCTCATCGATGGTGATGAGGTCGGCAAATGCCTGGAGTGGATGCACCGTGGCTGTCTCCATGGCAAATACGGGCTTGCCGCTGTATTTCACAAACTGATTGTAAACGGTTTCGGCATAGTCGTAGTCGCGGTCTTTCAGTCCGGCAAAGCTTCTCACGCCGATAAGGTCGCAATAGCTCGCCATAACGGGTATTGCCTCAAGCAGATGCTCGCTCTTGTCGCCATCCATGATGACTCCGCGCTCCGTCTCTAACTTCCAGGCTCCGGCATTCACGTCGAGCACCATGACGTTCATACCGAGATTCATGGCTGCCTTCTGTGTACTGAGGCGAGTGCGCAGACTGTTGTTGAAGAATATCATCAGCAGGGTCTTGTTCTTGCCCAGCGACTGATATCCGAAACGGTTGACTTTTACTTCTCTTGCCTCGGCAAGTGCCTGTTCGAGGTTGCCAAGGTCGTCTACATTTAGGAATGTTTTCATATCTTGCAGTTTGTGTTTCCTGTTATTGTTGTCAAGTTCCGGATTTTGTCTGAAACCGGAACTTGACATTATATTAATGTCTTCTTTATCTATTTTTTCATTATCTCGTCGAGGGCTGTATAGAATTCAGGGTCTTCGCCAACTACGGTCTTCAGCAGTTCTCCATTCTTGCCCACTATCACTTTTGTAGGGAATCCCTGTATGCCATACGTGTCAAGTATGCTTCCCATTCCCTTTGGATTATATACATGAATCCACGGAAGCGCGAGTTCCTTGACGGCAGATTTCCACTTTGCATCGGTATCACCGCAGTCTACACCCACGATTTCCAGCTGTCCTTTGTATTTCTCGTATGCCTTCTTCATCTCCGGCATTCCTTTTATGCACCAGCCGCACCAGCTGCCCCAAAAGTCTATTACCACAATCTTTCCGCGAAGGCTCGACAGGGTGAATGTCGTTCCGTCGATTGATTTCAGGGAGAAGTCGGGAGCCTTTTCCGGGGTATTGTCTTGCAGAGAAGTTGTAGGAACACTGGTGCCGACGTTGCCGGCATGTTTTCTGCATCCTGCCATTGCCGCCGCCGTCATGCAGAGGAGCAAGGCGATAATTGTTAGTTGCTTTTTCATATCTTTCTGTTTTGTCATTGCAAAAATACATATTAATGTTGTATTTTCATAGCCGCAGACTACTTTTTATCCAGCGAAAGCGGGAAAAAGTACAATAAACGGAAACACAATATGTTATATATCATTTTTTTTCAGTATTTTTAATATCTTAATTCGCAAAATGTTATGAAGAATAATTTCTATTTCGTAATTTTGTCCGGCAAATATACGTATTGACGTATTCGGGATTACTATTGTAAATAGATACTTGACGTTTGAGTAAAACAACCAGAAAATAAAATAAATCTATAAAATAAATCTGTTATGTTACATGTAGGGAAGCTTGTAAAAGCTAAATTAAAGGAAAGAGCACATACTTGTGTATGGCTCGCAGAGCAGATGGAATGCAGTCGCACAAATCTGTACAAAATATTTAATAAGGAATATGTTGGTTCTAAAGATTTGGAAAAGCTTTCGCTTATTCTCCATTTCAACTTCTTTGAGGTCTTGGCTGACGAGATGAAAAAAGAGCTGGCAAAAGCAAGGGAATATTAATGGGTATTCTATCCGAGGATGCTTTCATGCATACAAGGGATGTTTTTTGAATTATTAATCGGGACATGGACAAGAGTCTGTTTCCCGATTTTGTATGCTCGGCATGAGCATTGTCTAACGGGTGGAAGTCCCGAGTAAGC
>DAIOXG010000392.1:0-2935 GCA_036758085.1 Prevotella sp.
GAACAAAAATAACCTTTGTATTGCAGAACTTTAAAATATATTTGATTATAATATTATATTTTTAGTTTCATTATAATTCTATAAATGGTCGCGTTAAGGAATATAAATCATTTATATTCAGGGCCTTTTCTTATTTGCTTCACCATTATATTTATCTCCACGGCAAGCATCGTGGTGAAGAGGGCAAGGAATATGAAGAAGGTTGTTGCTATGCTTCCAGCCTCAACGTCGGAGACGGCAGCACTAACCGGCAGCAAATCCTGGATTGTCCATGGCTGACGACCGATTTCGGCTACTATCCATCCTGACTCTGATGCTATATATGCCAGAGGAATTGTTGCAATAGCCAGAATTAAGAACCAGCGGTATTTGCTAATCTCTTTCTTGTAAACCAGGAACAGGCAAACGGCGAAGAACAGGATAAGCAAGCAACCCACACCCACCATTGCTCGGAACGCATAAAAACAAATGGGGATATTGGGCACAAGTTCATCAGCGTCTTTTATGTAGCCATAACCGAAATACTTCATGTTTTCGTTAAGTACAGGCAGAAGGGTAGGGGATTTTGTTTCCCTGTATTCTTTCAGGGCAACGATAGCTTTCTTTCCACGTTCAATCTTTTCCTTTACAGACGGCTCCTTAGTGCCATCTTGCTGGGTATAACCATTCAATATGTTGTTTACGCCAGGTACATATCCGTCGGCAGTGCGAGTGGCAAGTAGCGAAAGCATGTTTGGAAAGGCTATACGCATCGCAGGTTCTTGCTCCTTCAAATAGTCGGGTTGCTTGAAAGGATGTACCGCAGCTATCGCCGTCAGACTTTCGTTATTTCCGCCATTATAGAGTGCCTCCATTGCTGCCAACTTCATCGGTTGCACCTGTGCCACCTTATAGGCAGAGTTGTCGCCCGTCATTGCTGTAAGCAGAGTTGCAATAAGACCTACTGTTGCTGCGATTTTGATACTCGCCTTTGCCAGTTCCGTCTCTCTTTTCTTCAACAGATACCAACAACTTACGGCAACAACAAAGACTGCACCGACGACCCATGCCGAGGTTACGGTATGAGTAAATTTGTTTATTGCGAAAGGGGAGAGGGCTACTTCCATAAATGATGTCATCTCGAAACGCATTGTGTCGGGATTAAAATCCTGTCCTACAGGGTATTGCATCCATGAATTCGCCACAAGAATCCACCATGCAGAGATCGTGGCACCCAGTCCGGTGAGCCATGTAGATGCAAGATGAAACCCACGGCTCACCTTGTTCCAGCCAAAGAACATAACGGCAATAAACGTGCTCTCCATGAAAAAAGCCAAAATTCCCTCGATAGCGAGTGGCGCACCAAAGATATCACCCACATACCAGGAATAATTGCTCCAGTTAGTACCGAACTCAAACTCCAGGATTATACCTGTTGCAACTCCCATGGCAAAATTGATTCCGAACAGTTTTTGCCAAAAACGAGCCACATGTTTCCAAAACGGTTTTCCGGTACGGTAGAAGCACGTCTCGGCGATACCCATAATAACAGCCAGTCCTAAAGTCAATGGCACAAACAGCCAGTGATAGATTGCTGTAAGTGCAAACTGTGCCCTCGACCAGTCGATGGTGGCAGAATTAATGTCTAACAATAGGTTTGTAATCATAGTATAATATTTTTAAGTTGTGATTATATATCAATTATCTGTTAAGAATTTCTCCGGATACGAAATCTGCCTTGTCTTTATCTCTTGCTTTACTGTCAATATAGTTTGGAAAGAAGAATAGTTTTAGAACAAAAAATATTACGGCAAGTTTTATGAGGATGACAGTCCATAAAGTCTTGCCAAGCGTCATCGACCTGAATCCGTCATAATAAAAACGGAAAACCTTGAGGAATAGTCCTTGCTGTCTGTAAGTATGCATATTTTTGTTCATAACAATTCAATTTCTTGTTTTTTTTATCGGCATCTCATGCAAAATTGTTTTTGCAAAGATATGCAATACGTTACTGGCTGACAATTGGTTTTTACTATCCTTGTATAGTAAAAGTCTATTAATGTTTTGCGTCAACTAAATGTTTTCCTCCGGATGCACAAACTGACCATGCTTTGCAGTCCGTCTGCCATATTGTATTGCAAACCGTGGGCAGTGGTGCAGACATTTTAGGCATAGCGAGCATTTCTCTTTCGTCCATACAGGATAGCCGTTGCTGCATTCAATAGCTTGTTCCGGACATTGGCGGGCACATTTTTTGCAATCAATACACTTGTCTTTCATCACATGAAAATGCTTCGTCTTGCGCTGGTTTTCGTATGTGAGATAATACAATCGTGCCGCCCAATGGGGTAGACGCAGACAATCAAAATTTCCAGCTATACGGTCTATAGCTTTTTCCGTAACCTTGGCGATGCTTTTTTCTGCTTCTTTCGTTTTTCGCAGACATTTCTCCTGATTCGACACGTCAAACATTGGGGTCCATACATCCACCATTCTCACATTATATTTTGCATCAAGCCACATGCCTTTCTTTTTCAGTAATTCTTGCATCATATAATGAGCCTGTCCTGTGGTAGTTCCGAATGTTAACACATGATATATGAAATTATGATGCAAGTCGACGAGATTCAGTTGATTGATAAATCTCACCACAATATCGGGAAGTCCCCAGAAATAGACAGGCGTAACAAATCCTACACGTTCCTCCTTGCATAAGGAAAACGAAAATTCGTTCCGTCTCATGCAGTCTGCTATTGAAATGCACCTTTCTCCTGTAGCTTTCGCCAGGCATTGTGCCACATGTTTACTGTTTCCTGTACCTGAAAAATAAAAAACCATTCTTGTCTTGATGTTAAAGTCCTAATTTTGAAACCATTCAGTTATAGTTCATTTTCATGCACCATTTCTCGCCATGACAAAGTCGAAGTACACTTCACTTTGCTCATTTGGCTTAACG
>DAIOXG010000393.1:0-2932 GCA_036758085.1 Prevotella sp.
GATACGAGCCTTGTAGAAGGCTATATCTTCCTTTTTGAAGTCCTTGATATGGTTGGAAAGGAATGTCAGCACGTCCTCCTCGCTGTAATAGGTCTTCTTGCCCAGCGTCTTGTAGGGCAATGCGCCTACGCTGCGGTAGCGTTGGAGGGTGCGTTTGCTTATCTGGAGCAACATGCACAAATCCTGATTGTCGAAAAGGCGGATGCTTTCCGTGATAGTGGGCTGTTTCCCCTCAGCCTTCATCGCCAGCAGCAGTTCGTCCTGACGGTCGAGCCGTTCCATCAGCTTCTGCATCCAGCCCTCGAAGTTGTTTCGTGTGAGCAGTTCCATGACCTATGTCCTCCTTCCTTTTGGTTTGCCGCCCGTGCGCAGCGTGTGGTTGTGGAACAGGGTGTCTATTGTCCCTTCCTCGTTCCTTACTGTGTTGTCCTCCAATAGCCGCAGTATCTCGGAAAGGCGGTAGCGGCAGCTTCCGCGTACCACCACATACTCGATACGGTGGTCGGTGCGCATACGCTGCATGGTGCGCTTGCTCACGTTGAGCATCTTCGCCGCCTGTGCCGTGTCAAGCAGCTTGTCTTCGGTTTCCCGCTTCCGTTTCTTCTCGTCCCTTGCCTCGCGGATGTACCCTGCGATGTTCGCAATCTGCGCCATCATCTCCTTGTAGGCGGAACTTTCCATTGTTATCACTTTCATGTTCAGTCCTTTCTTTTTGTTTCTGCGACAAAATTCGGCAATAAACAAAAGGGGCTTTAACAACTCACTACGTGACTCACGTAAGATTTTTGCGGAAGATGGCTCCGTAACCCGGTCAAACGGCGCAACAGGCAGCCTTTCAGCGGAAAACGATACGTCTTGTATGCCGTTTCGTTACCTTTGCGGCAAACTCTAAATGACATGAATATGGAAATAGTATCTATCGAGAAAAAGACTTTCGAGATGATGGTGGCGGCATTCGGCGCACTCTCGGAGAAGGTCGCCGCCCTGAGGCGCAAAAGCGACACGGGGCGCATGGAAAGATGGCTCACGGGCGAGGAGGTCTGCGGGCAGTTGAGAATAAGCCCGCGCACGTTGCAGACGCTGCGTGACAGGCGGCTTATCGGCTACTCGCAGATAAACCGCAGGTTCTATTACAAGCCAGAGGAGGTGAAGCGGCTGATACCGCTTGTCGGCACGCTCTATCCGCACGGCAGATGATTTGATTTATTCACCCACTGAATCCGAAGTTATGATGAACGAGAACAACGATGTTTTTACGATGGAAGACGAGCCGATAGCCTCTGTGGTGCAGGATATGCGCAAAGGCTCGAAATGGCTGTCCGCATTTCTGGAAAGCTACCGTCCTCCGCTGGACGGGGAACGTTACCTGACGGACGGCGAGGTGTCGGAACTGCTCCGTGTGAGCCGGCGCACCTTGCAGGAATACCGCAACAACCGCGTGTTGCCCTTCATACTTTTGGGAGGGAAGGTGCTTTACCCGGAAACGGGGCTGCGCGGGGTACTGGAAGCGAACTACCGCAAGCCGCTGGAGTGAGGCGGTTTCATGAAAAAGTAAACGGGTGACACCTTTTGTGGTGCTACCCGTTTACTTGTCTTATGGGGTATGTGCAATCAGCAATACCCGGCTTTTCCGTTCTGTATGAACATCACGTATGTCTGCCGTTTCTCTTGTGAGAGTGCCTTTCCCACCAGCCATGTGCGGAACAGGTGGGTGTTGTAGGTATTCACCCTGAAAGCGACCGGGATGATGATTTCAAGGGCGTACACGTCCGCGTGCAGCCCGTTTTCAAGCTGCATGTAGCGGCACACCTCGTAGTCGTTCAGCACGTCCGACTTGCGGACGGCTCTGATGGCGGCGTTCACTGCCGGGACGGTCGTATGGAACAATCCGGCTATTTCGGTGGCGGTCATCCACACGTCGTTACCGGTTACGCTGACTGCCTTGTCCTCGATGATGATTGTGTCACGTTTCATGGCTTTTCTTTTTAGATGGTGCAACCTGCAAATTCCTCGACGCCGTTCAATCTTGCGGCAAGGTTCTCCATGTCCTGATTGAGCTTCTCTTTGGTTATCTTTGCGTAAATCTGCGTCGTCTTTATGCTCTTGTGTCCGAGCATGGAGCTGACCGTTTCGATGGGAACACCGTTGGAGAGGAATATCGTCGTGGCTGCCGTGTGGCGGCTCTGATGCCACGTGATATGCTTGTTGATGCCGCAACGCTTGGCGACGGCACGGATACCTGCAAGGCACGTGTTATAATGCGGAACGGGAAATATCCTGCCGTCCCCGCACAGTCCCCGGTATTTGCCGATTATGCGGTTGGCGATGTCGAGCAGGCGGATGTTGGACACCACGCCCGTTTTCTGGCGGTTGATGTTTATCCACTCGTGTTCGTCGAAGTAGGTGCGGATATTCTCTTCCGTAAGGTTGCGCATATCCGCGAACGACAGCCCCGTGAAGGCGCAGAACAGGTAGAGGTCGCGGTACAATTCCTGTTTGGCGTTTTTCAGTTTCCCCTCCATCAGCAGGCGGATCTCATCTTTGGTCAGGAAACTGCGTGTTGTTTCCTCCTTCTTGATTTCATACTCGCGGAACGGGTCGCGCGTCAGCCACTCGTTGTTGATGGCGATGAATACCATCGTCCGTAACGGGCAGACGTACAGCCACACGGTATTGGTGCAGCAGTGCTTGTCCGTGCGCAGGAACATCTCGAAGTCGGAGATGAAAGCCGGGGTAAGCTCTTTTAGGGCGATGTCCTTCACATGGTAGCGGATGTCGAGGAACTCTTGCATGTGCTTGTAAACGGTGCGGTACTTCAGCAGCGTGCCTTTGGCTTTCATGCCTGCCTCCACCTGCTTCTCGTAGTCCTCGTTGTGCTGGCGGAACACCTGCATCAGCGTGTGGTAGCGGTGTTCCAGTCCGAGAAAGGCGT
>DAIOXG010000394.1:0-2930 GCA_036758085.1 Prevotella sp.
TTGAGGCTTGCGCCTTTGTGAGCGATGCCGCAAAGAAAACGCCGTGGAAGAACTATGCCACGAAGAGCGGCAAGAAGGACTACAACATTACCACCGTGGGTAATCTCAATGCCAAGGATTTCCAAAGCCGTTCGGGCAATGCCGAATATTTCATCCCTACAGACCACTACACGCTGCAGGCATACGACAGCAGTCTTGTTGAAGGTGTACTGACAAACGAAGAGAACGGTGCCGGTGCTACGCTCGACATCACGTCGACTACCGACGGCATAGACAATGTTGCTGCCGCTGATAATGGAGAACTTCCTGTCAGCGTCACCTATTATAATATAAGCGGTACAAGGCTCCAAACACCGCAGCCGGGCATCAACATCATGAAGATGCAGTATGCCGACGGCAGGACTGTAAGCCGAAAGGTGAAGAAATAGGAAAAAATTTAGGCACTCTTGTGTGAGGGATAAAAATTAGCCCTCACCATACCCCTCACACATAAGAGTGCTTGATACACAAGAGGATAAACGGTAAGTGTGAGGGTGTGAGGGATAAAACGCCCAAAAAAATTTTTTAGAAATATGATGTTGCCTTCTGGCAATATTATTGATAAAAAACAAAGGCTGAACTTGAAAAAAAAAGTTCAGCCTTTGTTGTTACGGGGCGTTATTTTCCCGTCTGTCTTTCCCTTACAAGTTCTATCGCCTCTTTGCCAGTGATATGCTCAATGGTGAATTCTATTACGGCAACAGTGTCTATAACAGACAATACTCCCGAAGTGGCATGAGATAAAATAAGTATAGCCTCTTCTTGCGACAGTTGCTGGCACTTGCGGCGCATTTCGGAGAAAACGGTCATATAACTGTGTTCTTTATTCTAAAGCAACAAGGAGTTTCTATTCCTCATTTTTGTCGTTAAGCTTCTGCATAATCTGAGCCTCAAGCTCCTCGCAGAGTTCTGGGTTGTCTTTGAGCAAAGCCTTGCTTGCGTCGCGGCCCTGTGCCAGACGACTACCGTTATAAGAGAACCATGAACCGCTCTTCTGTATGATGCCATACTCAACGCCGAGGTCGAGAATCTCACCAACCTTGGATATTCCTTCGCCAAACATAATTTCAAATTCAGCCTTGCGGAAAGGAGGAGCAACCTTGTTCTTCACCACTTTCACTCGAGTCATGTTTCCAATCACCTGATCGCCGTCCTTGATTGCCGTAACGCGACGGATGTCGAGACGAACGCTGGCATAGAATTTCAGGGCGTTACCGCCGGTAGTCGTTTCCGGATTGCCGAACATCACGCCGATTTTCTCTCTCAGCTGGTTGATGAAGATACAGGTGGTGTTTGTCTTGCTGATAGTAGATGTGAGTTTCCTCAGAGCCTGGCTCATCAGTCGAGCCTGCAGACCCACGACGTTGTCGCCCATGTCGCCCTCAATCTCCTTCTTAGGAGTCAAGGCTGCCACCGAGTCGACCACGAGGATGTCGATAGCAGAAGAACGGATAAGCTGGTCTGCAATCTCAAGAGCCTGTTCGCCGTTGTCCGGCTGCGAAATCCACAGGTTGTCGATATCAACACCGAGCTTTGCAGCATAGAAACGGTCGAAGGCATGTTCCGCATCGATAAAAGCCGCTATACCGCCGGCCTTCTGGCATTCGGCGATGGCATGGATGGCAAGAGTAGTCTTACCGCTACTCTCCGGACCGTAAATCTCTATAATTCTTCCCTTAGGATATCCACCCACGCCGAGAGCGGCATTAAGGGCAATACTTCCAGTCGGTATTACCTCTACGTTCTCCACCTTCTCGTCGCCGAGTTTCATAATTGACCCCTTACCGAAGTCTTTTTCTATTTTAGCCATGGCAGCCTGCAGGGCTTTCAGTTTACCCTCTTGAGCCGTAGCCATGTTGTCGTCTGTCTTTGCCATTTTATTTATAATTGATTATTGGTTAAATAGTATTCCTTTGGCAAAATTAAAGAAAAACATTTTATTATGCAAGTCTTTTCTTCCTGATGGTATATATTTATGGTTTGTTATAATAAAGGAATGCCGGAAGTGAACAAATATGTCACTTCCGGCACCTTTTTATCTGGAGTTTTTAATTTACTTGTTCAGAGTCTTTATGGCCTTGCCTGTCTGCAATCTCTGTATGCTAAGTCCCTTGAAGTTTTTGCCCACGCGTTTTCCGCTCATGTCATAACGTGCTGTAGCAGCCTTGCTGATTGTCTCTTTGCTGATGGCAGGAGCTGCATTGATGGCAGTTGTTGCATCGGGAGCAGTGGTGTCGAACACATACGACTCATATCCTGCGGTCTCTGCTTCGCCTTCTATCCTGTCGTAGTAACCGTAGCCTACGATATAGCGTCCGTCAGACGAGATGGCACATGGCTTGTGTCCGAGAATTGTATCGAACTCCGTGAATTCTGGCACTCCAGGGTATGCTTCAGAGAGAAGCTGTGGAGCCTCTGTCCCCGCTTTCCATATTATACCTTGTTCTTCATTGAAACCGCCTTTCCATCCAACCAACGTTCCGTCGTTGGCAATGCCCGAAGCATAACACTCGGTGTCGGAGCCGTCGTCGTATAAATACTGTTCCAGCTCGTCGGTGTCAAGATTGTATCTGCCCACTCCGTATGTGGCGCCCCATCCGTCGGGGGTATATATTGCAACAGTGAGGGAGAGCCATTTGCCGTTTTCGCTCAAGCCCATAGGTTCAAACATTGCGTAGTTGTTGGCATCTGTTCCCATATAGTCTGGGTTGCAGCAGAAGTAGTTGCGGCTGATGAAATCTACTGAATATGTCTTTCCGTCTCTGTTCTGACGCCAAACCACGGCGGGATATATTATTATTGTGCAGCCTGTTTGTTAGTCTATGTGATTCCTGCGGATAATCGAGTAGGAGGTAAACACTAATTATAGGTGTTTATCTCCTATTTTCGTG
>DAIOXG010000395.1:0-2913 GCA_036758085.1 Prevotella sp.
TATCGGAAAGCAGTCGGCAACAGTTACTAAGGGTTGTAACATCGCCACTTACGAAGAAATTGCTGTCATTCCACTTTGTGTTGTGGTCTGAGCACCATCGTGCGAAATCCTCATCAACAAATTTGCCGTCTTTATAAAGCAGCGAGTATGTCAGGACGGGGAATGTAAACATATTTTCACTGCGAATCTGCGAAACCACTTCCATAAACAGTTTCTGATGTTCGATAAGCTCGTCCACGCAGTCGATTACATAGGTTCCGTCGGGGTATTGAACACCGCCAAACAAAGACTCGATATAGTTACGGTCAAAAATTGATACGTTGACGAATGCAGTCTGGTCGATGCGCATAAACGGTTGGTTCAGACGGTAAATCAGCTTCTGGAAAGACTGTCTGATGTAATAGTCCTTGTCCTTGATATAAAAACCGGTCTCACAATCGTGTTTCCAGAAGTAATAAGTCCAGATAAGCACATTGGGGATGCCCACAGCGCCGGAACTCCGGTTACTCATGTAGCTAATGTACTCGATTACGTCGTCAATAAACGTTGTAAGGTGTTTCGGGGGCTGATTATTGTAGTTTTTAAGGAAGAATAAGCCCTCTGTTGCAAGTCTGGTGAGGTCGTATGCATAACAATACGGTAAATATGTTGCCGATGATGCGTCGTGCAGATAAAAAGCACCATTATGTTCGCATTCGAGCCACTCTTTTGCTGTTTTGAGGTTGTATTTCTTCTTGAGTTCGTAAAAAATCTTATTGAAAGCAAACAGCTTATCAAGAGACTTCCCTTTTTCATTGATAAGACTGCGAATATCCTTGTTCGACGCATTGGCGTTTGCGTCAATCGTTACGTCTGCAACCTTTTTGTCAACAAAGCTGTCGATAAAGTCCGAGAAATTCAACTGTGTTTCGTGGAATCCGTTAAGATACTCGAAATCCTCCCCATATTTCTCAAGCATCGACTGCATAGCCTTTTCAAAATCTCTATTCATCTTTAATGGAATGTTCATTTGCCGTCTCCTTACTGTTTATTTACCCAGTCAACCGCTTCCTTGAAATCAAGAAGTCGGTCGTTCACATTTAAGACCGGGACTGCTTCAATGCCAAGCGTTAACATCTCGTCCACTGAGTTATTTTCTGTGTACTGGACGCCTTTTTCGGCGAGTTTTTTCTTTAAGACCTCGCATTTGGGGCATCCTGTTGAGTATAAGATGTAAATATCGTTCACCTCTCTTCTGCAATATTGCGTACTGCGTTGTAAGCCTCTTCCCAATTAGCAACCCTTACAAAGCCAGTAGCTTTTTCGTCAAACTGTTTGTTATGAGGAGCATTCATCAGAATTCCTTTGTATTCCCCTCCGATGAGATTGTGAGGGGCGTCATCAATTAGAACGTCTCCTCTGATAAGTTGTTTTTGATATGCGATAACCACGTCGTTTGTGGTGAGAAACGGAAAATACCTGAACAAAACATTGTTGAGCTTATACGCAACAGTATCTTGGTGCGATGCCGTCACAACGATGACCTTGTGTCCGTCATCAAGCAGTCTTTTAACATATTCGACCGAGTCCGGAAGAGGTTTTACCCTCTTCCATAACTCTTCTTCGCACAATGGTGCGAAAAGCTCGGTTTTTGAAAGCGTCGGGAATGCTTTTGTCATATCCCATTCTTTCACATCATTGATATGTACATTGGTACCGTGCCTCTCGTTCAGATATTCAACCCACGTTTCACAAAGATTTTCGAGCGTGTCGTCCATATCCACAAGAACCGTGAGTTTGTTCATTTTTTAATCCAACAGGTCAGCCATAGCTGCTGTCTCGCTCCTCTCTGTCTTTAATAGTTTCACATACCCAAATCTCGGATGTCCCTTAAGCTTATCAACAGCAGCCATAAGCCCGCTATTCTGTCTGAAAACCTCTGCATCACACTGCTTAAAATCACCGTTAATCCAGAGCGCAGACCCTTCTCCGACTCGCCCGAGAAGTAGCTGGATATGTTCCTTTGTCATGTTTTCTGCCTCGGAGCAAAGGATAATTGAGTTCTTAATGTCACGACCTCTGATAAAACCGAGGTGGACAATCTCAATCTGACCGTGTCCGACCATTAAACTTAAACCGTCAGTTCCTCCTAAATGGTCTGCCAGCGGCATTGCGAACGGAAGGAGCTTTTCATTGTATGAACCGGGGAGATATCCAATGGGTTTTGAGTTTTTAACCTCAATATTGTTCCGAACATAAACGATTTTTTCAAATTTGTTGTGTTCAAGAAGGTCGATTGCCGCAGAGCACATCAAGAAGTCTTTGCCCGTTCCGAACTTGCCTGCAATTACCTTGACGGTAATATCGCTGTTGTAAAGCATATCGATTGCAAGCTGCTGCTGAGTATTTCGCGGCTTAACTTTCCCTAAAAACCTGCTGTTGATGGTTTTGTACGGCACTTTGACCATCTTATCTCCCGCACACCTCATTAACTCGAGGATATTATCGCACCCGTCCTTTGCAATCAGGTACTGATTAGGAAGGCAACCAAAGGTGTTTGCCGTATCATTTTGGAAAATTGAGTTGATTTCATTATCGGATAAGACAACTTCCTTAAAGCCAAGATATTCGTCCATAGGAACCTCCCTTAAATCACCTCATCGATGTCGCAGTCGTCTCCGATAATGTAATCGCAGAATCCCTTGTCCTTAGCTTCATCCGCAAAAAGGTACCACTCAACTCTAAGTTTACTGTCGTATTCCTTGCTTGTAATTTTGCTTCGGGAGAGGATGTACTGCTTAATCCTGTCTTCTACGCGGCGCTGAAATTCCATCTGGTCTTGCGCTTTCGCTCCCGAGTTATATACAAAGTTTGAACCGTCATGCATAAGGAACTTTGCGTTGCGCATAGCAAATCTCTTGGTTCCGGCAAGAC
>DAIOXG010000396.1:0-2906 GCA_036758085.1 Prevotella sp.
GTATACACGGAAAACGGCTTTCAGGCAACTCTCGTCGAAGGCTTTGTTGTGGGCGACAAGGGGCAGTCCTTCAATCTTAGGTTCTATCTGCTTCCACACATCCGGAAAGACGGGGGCATTCTCTGTGTCAGCGGCTGTCAAACCATGAACCTGACTGCACCAGAAGTTGTAATATTCCGGTTCGGGCTTTATGAGAGAATAGAATTCGTCTACCTTCTTGCCATTTCTGTATACCACTATGCCAACGGAGCATACCGACGAGCGCTCACTGTTAGCTGTTTCAAAATCTATTGCTGCGAAGTCTTGCATATCTATTACCTTATTTATTATAAATAACGATTTAGTGGCAAAATTATTGTACATGCCGTCTGTCGTTCTATATTCAAACTATCCCTAATCTACAATTCTTAATCCCTAAATGTTTTTTATGTTTATCGCCCTCTGACAAGTAAAAATGCCGTAGGCATTACCAGTGGATGTACACAGGAGTTGTGACGATTGTGTGGAGAAGTTATGCTGAAGGACCTTAACGGTTATCTAATATCGAACGATATGAACATTCATAACGAACGGTATGCGCATTCATAACGAACGGTATGCGCATTCATAACGAACGAAATGAGAGCGTGTAACGTTCGATATGAACCGACTGTTTGGGGCTTTTGACATGACTTGTGAGGGACAATAGCGTGTTGTAAGCCTACTCTATAAATTAAGTATGATAAAAGACAATATGAATTTTTAATCCAATGAATAATATAGGCTAAGAAATAGACTTATCACTTTCTATAATACATACCATTACTTTTTACTTTATCATCTTATGAATCATAAAGTTCCAAAAAAAACATGTATATTTGCACCTGAAATTATAAACTACAGAAAGGAAATGATATGAATATCGGAGACAAAATACCAGAGGTTCTCGGCATTGACCAGAACGGACGTGAGATTAAAGCAAGCGACTATCGCGGCAGAAAGATTATCCTCTATAGCTACCCTAAGGCAAATACCAGCGGATGCACCGCCGAGGCTTGCTCATTACAGGCACATAAAGAGGAACTTGCCACTGCAGGATATGACATTATCGGCGTGAGCAAGGACAAACAGGCTCTACAGAAAAAATTCGCTGATTCCAAAGGATTGCAGTTTCCTCTCATTGCCGACACCGACACCACACTGCTACAGAAACTGGGATGCTGGGGAGAAAAGGTGGCATGCGGCAGAAAGACTATCGGCATTCTGCGCACAACGTATCTCATAAACGAAGACGGCATTATAGAAAAGATTTTCACTCCAAAGGAAATCAAAACCAAGATTCACGCCGAGCAGATTCTTGAGTATATCAACAAATAAGCTAATTGCTACTATATCATGATACAGCAAACAGAATTCAGACTCTCAGCCAAGAGCAGAGGCTGCCACTTGATTACCAGCGAGATTCTAAGCAATCTGCCCCACCCTCTGCCTAAAGTCGGCATGCTGAACCTCTTTGTGAAGCACACCTCGTGTGCACTATCCGTCAACGAGAATGCCGACCCGGACGTGAGGTCGGACATGGAGAAGATTATGAACCATATAGTAAAGGAAAACGAACCCTATTACGACCATGTGCTTGAAGGCGACGACGATATGCCTGCCCATGCGAAGAGTTCGCTATTCGGCGTGAGCATAACGATTCCTATCACCGACGGACGGTTGAACCTCGGCACTTGGCAGGGGATTTACCTGTGCGAGTTCCGAAACTACGGCGGACAGCGCAAGATTGTTGCCACGGTATATGGATAAGCTGACAAATCGCCAAAGCCCAACGCTCATGACACGGAGCATAACCTTTCAGCCACACTCACACTAATTTGTCCATCAGCAAAAGGGTCATGAAGCCAAGCAGCAAAGCATAAGTAGCTTGTTTCTGATATCCGTGTGCATGGGTTTCTGGAATCATCTCATCGCTCGTAACATAGAGCATTGCCCCACCGGCAAAACCGAGCATTACGGGCAACAGAGTTCCTGATACAGCCCCAAGCCCAAAACCTATCCACACGCCAAGGATTTCAAGCATAGCTATGGCAAACGAAATTACTGCCGTACGCACCTTTGTAACCCCGGCCACAAGCAACGGGGCGATTATCACCATTCCCTCGGGTATGTTCTGCAGGGCAATTCCCATGCTGACAGACCAGTCTGTCGTTTCTGTACTCATACTAACTCCTGCGGCAATGCCTTCCGGCATCTTATGCAGGGCTATAGCCATAACAAAGAGCAGAATATGATTTAAAGTCTTGTTGTTGCGGTGTTCCTCTTGGTCCAGACCGGTGATGTGATGCAGATGGGGCGTAAGGAAATCTAACACATTAAGAAACAAGGCTCCTGCCATCACACCTACGACCACTATCCACACGTTTGAAGCAGAGGTCATATCAAATGCAGGAACAATAAGTCCCAAGATGGATGCAGCCAGCATAACACCGGCACAATATCCCAAAACCGTATCGTTCCACTTGTGTGGCAACTCTTTTATTATAAAACCAAGGAGCGACCCTATCAACGTTGATCCACAAAGCCCCAATGCACTGATCCATATCTGTGTCATAAAAAAAACTTATATCTGAATATTATTTATACCGCTTGTCTTATAAATTATACAAAGGTAGGTGTTTTTATATTTTCAATCAAATTTTTCACCACAAAACTTTTCTGCAACATATCAACAAAGGATTAACCAACATTAACTCTAACAGGTTTGTTTCTTTCGCCACTAATGGTTACTTTTGTAGCCTAATATTGATTATAAAGCATTTAGAGAATGACTAAAGCTATAAAGGAAACAGTATTCACCGACTGCCCGATACGCAACGTTCTGGCAAGGATTTGCGACAAATGGTCGTTGCTGGTGATGTATACGC
>DAIOXG010000397.1:0-2900 GCA_036758085.1 Prevotella sp.
TTACCTGCTTTAACCTTTCCGCCAATTAATGTCACAATGTAGACTCCTGCCTCACTACCCTTGGTGACATATGGAGTGTAGCCTTCTACACCATCTCCCAACTTCAGAGTTTGCCAATCAGGAATAAGACCATCGGCAAATGTCATTTGGAATGTCATATCACCAAGATCATCAAGACTTGTCAGATACAAAGGATAGTCAATTTTTGTACCCGGATAAGTCACTTCATTCATCAGATACAAAGCATATTGTTTGTCTGATGGCTTTGACGGCTCTGAGGGGTCTTTTGGATTAAATTCAAAACGTGCCTCAAACTCCACATCCTTGTCACCCATTGTGTAAGAGAAAGACGAAAGTGTGGTGTAAAGCACATCGTCAAGATACCATCCTACAAAATCATACCCTTCGTTTGGATAAGCAGAAATGCTTGCCGCCCCTCCCTCATAAACAACATGGTCGCTTGTATATACAGTTCCTCCTTCCGTAGAAGTTAAATATATGCGATGTCGCAACTTTGGATTTGAAGGTTCTGAAGGATCGGTTGGATTGAAACGGAAATTGGCTGTCAATGTCTCATTCTTCGATACAGTTGTATAATAAAAACTATTCTCGGTAGAAACAACTTCACCATCTTCATCTGTCCAGTTGACAAACTCAAAGTTTTCATTACAACTTGCATACAATGATACCGACTTTCCTGCTTGATAGTGTCCACCACCACTCACAGTTCCTCCTTCACCTGCAACAATCGAAAGATGATAGTAAACCAACAATTCGCTTGGCACTGGCTCCGCAGGACTTCCTGGGTCAAATGCAAAATGAGCGGTATATTCCTCTTTTGTGTTGCCTTTTACAAAGACATAATCACGCGAAGTAGACACTACCTTACCCTCAGAATCTGTCCAATTTACAAACCGGAAACCTTCATTGGCATACGCATTTAGACTAACACTCTCCTCTGGCACATATTTGCCACCTCCAGTCACACTGCCACCATTGGCAGGCTCAACCCGAAGCACCACTTTTGTAGGTGGTGCTCCAGGTTCCGACGGGCTGGAAGGATTAAAGTCATCTTGTCCCCATGAAGCTCCACCACCGTAAAGCAGCAATGCTATAAGGAGAAACAAGAATCTTATCTTACTAATCATAAGCCCTTAGTTTTTTACTTAACGACAATACTCATCGACTTGCCACTTGCCTTTACTACATAATTGCCAGCAGCAAGAACAATATGCTTATTTCCACCTTGCATTCTCAAAGAGGCAACTTTTGCACCACCTACTGTATAGACAGCCACATCACCATATACATTATTCAGTATAATGCCATCAGCCACTACCTTAACATTATTCTCGGCATTAGCCTCCATCTTGTCAATTGCAGTAAGATTATTTCCTGCAAGACGCAATTCAAATCTGCTGTCGTATACACCTGCATCAGCTGTGAACTGATAATCCTGAGAGGTGAGATCTACGGTTACACCCTTTTCATTGTCCACAAGAAGCACCTTATCCATTGTGTTGCGAACAAGTGAGAAAGTGAAACATCCACCTTCACCTGCACGGAAACCAAGTTGTATGATACCATTGTTTTCTGGACGCTCATTTATGGCATATTTCACACCACTGTTGTCATAGCTGTATATCTGTGGCACAGAAGCGTTATCGCTCATAAACTTGCTTGCGTCGCACATTACATCATAGCTTGCCGAAGCCTTGTCATTGAGCACAACACGAGTTCGGTCTTTGTTTGTACCATCGCTTACAATAAGATCAACAAGAGAACGCTGCTCTGTTTGCTCACTTGCATATGCCTTAACGTTCAACTTTCCTTTTATCTCTGATGTCATCTGTCTACCGTCAATAGGGAACGATATTGATTCGAGTCCGTCTGGACACTGAATAAAAAACGCCTGATTTGGCGCAATAACATAGTCATCGTCAATCACAGAATAGGCTGCATAGCTATCGTTCTCACGCACGGTGATAGGAGCAGTAAAGTTGAGCTTATGGATATTATACCATGACTGACAAGGATTGCCAACAAGATTCCATCCACTGTTAGATGCTTCTGCAGACGGATTCTTCTCCAACTTCTTCTCAAACATCTTGTTGGATGTGAGCTGCTGCTTGCTTGCATTATTCTGTGCTGGGAACTGCCACCATCCTGCTTCACTTGCCTGGAATATAAATCCAGTACCTGCTGGAATTATAGCATCCTTATCATAGTTCTTCCAACTTCCTGTTGCTCCATTAGCTGCACGGTTTGCACCATCATAATAGCGAACAACATACTTTGGAGCTTCTTCTTCAAGCGACACAATGTCTGACACCTTCAAGTCGTAAGGCAATGATATAAAGTACCAACGATTAGCTGTTCCTATGTTGAAATTGGTCTTCAAAGCTCCTGCCACTGTCACTTCATCAGCATTGCTGAACATACGACCATATGCGTTATTGTCAGGATCCGATTCTATTGTGAGATTGTTCAAAGGCATAGCGGCTGTTCCGTTAACCTTCAAGCTACCTTTCGAATGCACTGTTACAGATGGCGTATTTTCAAAGCGGTCACGTGCACCAAGCACAAGATTACCATAGATAGGCCAATTATCAACATCACTCGTACTGAAACCTTCAATAGAAGCAAAGTTATACCAATATTCGTCAAGCTTGTATGAGTTAACAAGGTATGACGGCACCTGGAGAACAATATTCTTACGAACTTCATCCGAAATGATACGTTTATCGTTAGAGCTAACCACAGTTGGCGACTTCACACGAAGTATGGTTATTGAAGACGGAAGAATATTATTGTCTGTTAAATAATAGTAGCAGGCAGGAAGCTCTGCTGATACATATTTGTCGCATTCATTAAATGCATAAGATCCAATACTGGTCACA
>DAIOXG010000398.1:0-2897 GCA_036758085.1 Prevotella sp.
AACGTGAAGGCAGCCGGACTGTCGAAAGACATCACCGTTACTTGTGCTGACTTCAAGGACTTCAAGCAACCGGAGGAAAAGTCGTTTATGATTACCAACCCGCCTTATGGCGAGCGTATCTCTACGCCAAACCTGCTCGGCACTTACAAGATGATTGGCGAGACGCTGAAGCACAACTTCAAGAACGGCGAGGCTTGGGTGCTCAGCTACCGCAAGGAGTGTTTCGACCAGATTGGACTGAAGCCGTCGCAGAAGATTCCACTCTACAACGGTTCGCTGGAATGTGAGTTCCGCAAATACCTGATGTTCGAGGGAGGACTGAAGGATTTCCGCAGCGAGGGAAATATCTTGAAGACGGAAGAGGAGAAAAAGCAGATGGCTGAGAAGCATCGCTTCAAGGAGCACCGCGAATTCAAAAAGAGACTCGACGAACCGGAGGATATGGAAGACGAGGATATACGTTCTTTCAAGTTCCGCAAGAGTCCTTACAGCAAAGACATCGACAGCTTTGAAAGCAAGCGCGAACGCAGACCTCGCACAAGGGAGCGCCGCAGCGACGACGAGCGCCGCGGAGGCAGAAAGCCTTTCGACAAGGGCGGACGCTCGTTTGGTAGAGGAGGCGACCGCAAGGGCGGTAAGCCGGCAGGCAAGGGCTTCGATAGAAAACAAAACAAATTTAACCGCAATGATGATTAAACATCTGATAAACTCGGCGGCACGACATATTGCCGTTGCCGCCGTTTGCATTCTATCCACTATGAACGGAATGGCACAGGAGAAACAGTTCACCCTCGAGGATCTTAATTTTGGTGGAAACAACTACCACAACATGATTCCCGAATACAGAAACCTTACGTGGTGGGGCGACCAACTGGTGCGCCGCAATCCGGAGGACTGCAAAATGGTGAACAAAACGAGCGGCAAGGAAACTCTTCTATTTACCGCTGAACAGATAAACAAATGGGCTGCCACGACAAACGACAACAATGTGCGCAACCTTGGCTACGCCTCGTTCCCGTACGCCGACAAGAGTCTTGTTCTGCTCAAGAACAAGACGGAGCGGATGCTTGTAGACTTCAAGAAGAAGAAGGTGGAATGGCGACAGGTATGTGGCGAAGAACAGGCTTCACTGTGGAATCCTGTTTCCAAGGCGCTCGCCTTTGTGAAAGACGACAACCTTTACGTTACCGACGACGAAAAGACAACCCGCATTACTGCCGACGGCAGTCGCGAGATTGTCTACGGACAGGCAGTACACCGCAACGAGTTCAACTGCAACGAAGGACTATTTTGGTCTGCCGACGGCAAGAAGCTCGCCTTCTACTGTATGGACCAGTCGATGGTTGCCGATTACCCTCAGGTGAACACCTTTGAGCGCGAAGCTACATACGAGCCCGACAAATACCCGATGGCTGGAATGACAAGCCACAAGGTAACCGTGGGCGTGTACGACCTCGAAACGGGAAAGACCGTTTATCTGAAAGCCGGCGACCCTACCGACCGGTATTTCACGAATATCTCGTGGGCACCCGACGGCAAGAAAATCTATATGTTTGAACTCAACCGCGACCAGAACGACTGTCGCCTTACGGCATACGACACCACAACGGGAGAGAAGACAGGCGAGCTTTACCGCGAGACTGACGAGAAGTATGTTGAACCGCTTCATCCTATCGTCTTCCTGCCGTGGGACAGTTCTAAATTCATCATGCAGAGCCGTGCCGACGGATACAACCACATGTACCTCTGCACTCTCGGCAAGCACGGCAGCCGAATGGCAAGCAACACGGAGTCGCTCGATATTCAGCAGCTGACGAGCGGCAACTGGGAGGTGCTCGACATGCTCGGGTTTAACACCAAGCGGAAGAGCATCATTTACACCTCCAACGAGTGTAGTCCTATTCAGACCAACGTGTTTGCAGTTGACGTGGAAACCGGCAAGCGTGCCCTTATGGACGACAACGGAAAAGGATGGCACGCTGCGGCAACATTGAGCGCAAGCGGCAGATATATCTGCGACAACTATCAGACGCCAGACATTCCGCGTCGCATTGCGACGGTTGATACTGAAACCGGCAAGCGCAGCACTATCTTCAACGCCAAAGACCCGTGGAAGGAGAAGGGCTACAACATTCCGGAATACTCCTGCGGCACGCTGAAGGCTGCCGACGGCAAGACTGACCTCTACTGGCGCATGGTGAAGCCTGTAGGGTTCGACCCGAACAAGAAATACCCTACTGTGGTTTACGTCTATGGCGGTCCGCATGCACATAATGTTGATGCGCGCTGGCACTGGTGCAGCCGCTCTTGGGAGACCTATATGGCGCAGAAGGGCTATCTGCTCTTTATTCTCGACAACCGCGGTAGCGAGAACCGCGGCAAGGACTTCGAACAGGCCACGTTCCGTCAGCTCGGACAGATTGAGATGCAAGACCAGATGAAGGGCGTGGAATACTTGAAGTCGCTGCCGTATGTTGACATGAACCGACTGGGCGTTCACGGATGGAGCTTTGGCGGATTCATGACCATCTCGCTGATGACAAACTATCCTGACGTATTCAAGGTAGGAGTTGCCGGCGGACCGGTAATCGACTGGAAATGGTATGAGGTGATGTACGGTGAGCGCTATATGGACACGCCGCAGTCTAACCCAGAGGGCTACGAAAAGACATCATTGCTCAATAAGGCGAAGAATCTGAAGGGAAAGTTGCAGATAATAATAGGTATGAACGACCCTACCGTGGTGCCACAGAATGCCCTGATGTTCCTCAATGCTTGTTCTGAGGCAGGTACCCAGCCTGATTTCTTTGCTTATCCAGGCGAAGGACACAACATGATGGGACACAAGAGTGTTCATCTTCACGAACGCATTACGCAGTATTTTGAGGATTATCTAA
>DAIOXG010000399.1:0-2895 GCA_036758085.1 Prevotella sp.
GAGAATATACCTGTAACCGCTGATAATCTCCTCAGCCTCAGGGTTCCACACGATGAGCTGCTTATAGCAGTTGTCCATAGTATCAAACTCGTCGATATCCATAGTCTTGCCTGTACCGCCGCCAGCTTCGCGGAAAGCGATCTCGCGCAGTCTTCCGATTTCCTTCATCACGTTAGGTGCATTGTGCGCCGTGATAATATAGATTTCGTTGTTACTCTTGTTTGTCATGCGCAGCTGGCGCTCAGGAGTAAGTTCTTTTTTCAACAGCTCTTTGTCAACAGGCTGGATTATCTCTTGTTCCATTTTATGTTATGTATTGTTTTTTCCTTTATTGTTATTATAGTGATAAGACTGACGGGACTAACATGAGATCTGTGAGAACTGGAAATTCTGAGAATTCCCGGATAATCACCTTCTCTCCCTTTGGAATGGTCAGGATGCTTTTTACAGTTCGTATACCTTATCCTCTACCCACTGTGCCCATTCCTTCGGCGTGCGGCTTTTGTCGAAAGTCTGCCAAGGAATTGGCTTGCCAATCTTTACAACAAATTTCTTATGCACATTCTTGTACATCTCGTCGACAAGGAAGAGCATGGCGATATTAAACTTTATGCCGAGCCGTTTGCATATATTAGCCAGATTATAGAAGAAATCAGAATTTTTTCCTCCGAAATGTATCGGCACTATATCCCGATGATATTCCACGCTCTTCGAAATGAACGTCTTCGTCCACGGTATATCATGAATCTTTCCGTCAATTCTCCTTGAGCAGAGTCCAGCCGGGAACATGAGCATGTGATTGTCGCTTTGGAAGCCAGCCTCCACCATTGCCGGGAAATTTCTTCCTTGCCGTCCCGTTTTGTTTATCGGAATACAAAGCGGAGCAAGTCCAGGCAGATTCATCAGCAAATCATTTACGAGATAACGGAATCTACCGTCGTAATGCCGCCCGATGACAGCACCGAGCGCTACGCCGTCAATGCCTCCGAGCGGATGGTTGCTGACGAAGGTATACAGTCTGCCATCATTTTTATCGGGCAGATTCTCCTTCCCCTCTATAACAAGTGTCATATCAAGATACTTCACACAGTCCTCAAGCCATTCCACACCAACATGCTCGCGACTTTCCCAAAGAAAGTCGTTCACCTGATTCTGATGTACGATATGCTTCAGCCATCTGACGAGCAGTCGCGGCACATATTTCGCCTTAGCGCCCATCTTGTCCTTAAGTATTTTGTCGATATCTATTGTCTTCTGCGTTACTTCCATATCTCTACGGCAAAATTATATAATGCAAAAATAAAACAACTTTTTCACATACATCACTTTTTTATAAGAAAAGTTTAGTAATAAGAACTATTTTAAACATTTTTTCTCTTTATTGTTACTCAAAAGAACTGTATATCGAAAAAATCATCATTTTAAGCAAAAGCTGAACAGCTACTGGTATATAAGAGTAGTAAGCCGCCCTGATGCCATAACATCCTGAGCCACGAGCTGTATATCCTCAGCCGTTATCCGGTCTATATCGTTCATGAGTTTCACGATATCCTTCTGCCATCCGTAATGCAGGAAAGTCTTTCCGAAATCAAGGGCAAAGCTCTCCCTGTTGTCGCATGCCACTCCAATCTGTCCTTTAATCTGCCTCTTTGCAGCCTTCAGCTGAGAATCCGACAGAGGTTTCTCTATAACCTTGTCGAGTTCACGTCTTACGAGTTTAATACACTTGTTTACATCCTCCGGATCACAGCCGAAATACACACACCACAGTCCGGTATCAGAATAGCACACCATAGTACTCTCTACCGTATATACCAAAGCATGTTGTTCTCTCAGCGAGAGGTTAAGACGGGCATTCATCCCCGGTCCGCCCAGGATATTATTCAGTAGATATAGTGGCATACGCCTTTTGTCGTGCACGCTATATGCCCGGTTACCAATCATCACATGTGCCTGATGGGTTCCTTTTTCGGTTATAAACAGCCTGGATTCATATTTCGGCAAACTCATCTTCGGTGCAATATCTACAAGCGGTTTTGACGTCGGGAATGTCGCCGTAGCCTTCTGCAACAGTTTCACCACCCTACTGAAGTCAACATCGCCGCTGACAAAGAACACAGCATTCTCCGGTTTATAGAAGCGCCGGGTAAACCTCAAGGCATCATCTGTTGTGAACCCTCTCAGCAACTTCTCGCGCCCCAGGATATTGTGTCCGAGTGGATGCCCTTCGAATATTGCGTTTTCGAATTCATCATAGATAAGTTCTGCGGGAGAATCGTTATAGCTCTCTATCTCGTCGCAAATTACTTCCACTTCCTTGTTTATCTCATTCTGTGGATAAACGCTGTTGAATACTATATCCGAAAGCAAATCTACCGCCTTTGGAAAATATTCCTTCAATATAGCCGCATAGTATACAGTCTCTTCCTTATTAGTATAAGCGTTTAGTTCTCCGCCGACACTCTCCAGACAGTTCAGCACCTTAAATGCCGAGCGTCTGGCTGTGCCCTTGAATGTAACATGCTCACAGAAATGCGCCATGCCATCCTCGCCAGGCAGCTCATCGCGGGTTCCAGCACAGACTTCATATCCGCAATAGACCACAGGCGACGGGGACTGCAGGTGAATTACGCGCAATCCGTTTGAAAGTGTTATAGTATTATATTCCATAATAAAATGTCATCTTTAAAAACCTAAATGCAAAGTTAAGAATAAAAAAGCGTCAGCCGAAATTTAATTATGACAAAAGCGTGATAACGAGGAGAAAAAGACGAGACCGCCCCGACTACATATCGTCAAAGGCGGTCTTTACGTTAGTATGTTATGAAAAATTTGAGAGAACGAAGCTTCACAGCTTCATTTTTGTTTTACTAAACATGATTATTATGAGAAAGC
>DAIOXG010000400.1:0-2891 GCA_036758085.1 Prevotella sp.
TTCCACCCGTTAGACAATGCTCATGCCGAGCATACAAAATCCGCAGTGCCGTTTTTGCTACACTGCGGATTATGATGTTATGTATTATATCTGTATTTCATCTGCTCTGACTTAGTTATGCACCAGCGTACCTATCTGCTCGCCGTCCATAACCTTCTTCAGGTTGCCTACAACATCCATGTTGAACACATAGATAGGAAGATTGTTCTCCTTGCACATCGTGGTTGCCGTGAGGTCCATCACCTTCAAGCCACGGGTGTAAATCTCGTCGTAGGTTATCTCAGAGAACTTGGTTGCCGTAGGGTCTTTCTCCGGATCGGCTGTGTAGATGCCGTCAACGCGGGTGCCCTTGAGCATCACGTCGGCCTCAATCTCTATGCCGCGAAGCGATGAACCGGTATCGGTTGTAAAATACGGACTTCCTGTTCCGGCTGAGAAGATGCAAACATATCCTGCCTCCATTGCCTCGATTGCTTTCCACTTGTTGTAGAACTCGCCGATTGGCTCCATGCGGATAGCAGTAAGCACCTTGGTCTTCACGCCGACGGCTCCGAGTGCTGAGCTGAGAGCCAAGGAGTTGATTACCGTGGCACACATGCCCATCTGGTCGCCCTTCACGCGGTCGAAGCCCTTGCCGGCTCCGCTCAGTCCGCGGAAGATATTGCCGCCACCGATAACGATGCCTATCTGTACGCCCATCTCATGAACTTCCTTTATCTGGCGCGCATAGTCGTTCAGGCGCTCCACGTCAATTCCGTAATTCTGCTTGCCCATAAGGCTCTCGCCGCTGAGCTTCAGAAGGATTCTCTTATATTTTGCCATAGTCTTTATATTTTAATGTTATTAATACGTTACTTAAACTTTACTTCCTTGAATTCATACTCCGATACCGTACCGTCATCACGGCGCAGCACGAGATGCCCGCCGGGCTTTACCGTGTCTATGCGTGCATAGAAAACTCCGTCTTTATCCTCATAGCCATAAGACCCGATGCGGCGATAGAGCACATCGAGGTATGCCTCATGTATATCATCGTAATCTCCATTGTTTACTGCAAGAAGATAAGACTCGAAGTTCTCAAGGACTTTATTGAGCAGTTTTGTCAGCGAAATGCTGCGCCTCATAATCTGTGCCAGGGATATCGGATTGGGGGCATCGCTGAGGAACTCGCGCTGGTTGACGTTTATGCCCACACCGATTATGCAGCTTTTCACACCGCTGCTGTTTATCTCACATTCCGACAAGGTGCCACTTATCTTGCGGTCGTCCCAATATATGTCGTTAGGCCATTTCACGGTGAAGCCACGGCAGTCGGTGCCGCTCGCCACGGAACGCCCGAACATAAAGTCGTAATCTTCGAGCATCGACCAGCTTCTCACGCTCTCCACTTCGGCAGCAAGCGTATTCCTCACGGCAAGTGCCATTGCCTCAAGCAAAACATACTGGCGGTTGGCTGGCACGCCGGCAGGACGGACCTTTACACTGAAAGTGAGGTTCTTACCCTCTTCACTCTCCCAAGAGTTGGTTCCATTGCCCCGTCCGGCAGTCTGCTTGTTGCATACCGCCACCGTCATCAGCTCTCCTTCCTCGCCGTTGTAGTCATGCATAAAGCGATTGGTGGAGTCTGTCTCGTCAAGCTCTATAATCTTTATCTTTTCCAATTCTATCGAAATTATAAAAGTATTCCAAATAAAAAGGCTTCAAAAGCCCTCTCCCTCCTTATCTGAAATAATAAGGCATAAAGGCATCCTCGATATGCTCTACCTTACATGTATTCTCGTCTGTACCTGTTATCGCCACGATGTCAAAGCGCAAGGGTAAGTCGATTAATCTTGACTTCACATACCTGTTTGCCGCAAGGGTTATGTTTTTTATTTTCCTGCGGTCTACTGCCAGCTCTGGCGCGACAAGGGTTCCTGAGCGCCTTGTCTTTACTTCTATAAAGACAAGGCAACCGCTGTCGACAGCGATAATGTCAATGTCTCTATGACAATCCTTCCAGTCGCGCTCAACGATACGGTAGCCTTTTGCCTCAAGCATCCTGACTGCCAAGTCCTCGCCCCATCGTCCCAGTTCATTGTGCTGAGCCATACCAATATGCCTTAATGGAATTATTTCAATACTATTTTACAGTCATCAAGACTTTCTACCGTAGCCAGCGCCTCGTAATCAATTCCCTTGCTTCTAAGGAAATCGCCGCCATGCTGGAAGGCTTTCTCTATGATGAAGCCCATGGCCTCAATAGTTGCCCCTGCCTGCTGACAAAGTTCCATAACACCATTTGCAGCATTGCCGTTGGCAAGGAAGTCATCTATAAACAAGACATGGTCGTTTGGCGTAAGGAAGCTGTTGCTTATACAAACCGTATAGTCGCGGTCTTTTGTGAACGAATGGACAACGGTAGACAACATATTGTCCATTGTCTTTGGCTGCTTCTTCTTTATGAACACCACTGGGAGCTGCATTATATATCCCACGAGTATTGCCGGGGCTATTCCGCTTGCCTCGATAGTAACAATCTTGTTGATATTCTTGTCTGCGAAAATGCGCACAAATTCTTTCGCTACATCCATCATCAGATTAGGGTCCATCTGATGATTTATAAAACTGTCTACTTTCAAAATTCCGCCAGGATAGCATTTGCCGTCCTGCATGATTCTTTCCTTTAATATATCCATGTCTCTAATAGATGTTTTTCTTTATTAGCTGACAAAGGTAAATAAATTAATGAAGAATGAAGAACGAATAATAAAGAAATTACTAAAAAAGTTTATTTCCTTTTTTGCCAATACCGATAACTCTGAGAGCTCCGAGAACTCCGAAAGCTCTGAGCTCTTAGAGAAAACAGCAAAATCGAGTAGGAGGTAAACACTAATTATAGGTGTTTATCT
>DAIOXG010000401.1:0-2889 GCA_036758085.1 Prevotella sp.
TATTCAAAAGTGACGACGCACAGTTCTGGTTGGGCGCATCCGCAACAAGGGAGTTCTACGGAAGCTCTAAACAAGAAATTGCCAACAGTATACTAAAACCGGCAAAAAGACAGTTGCCGGCGGAAGTTAGGAAGGACATTGTAGGCAAACGATTCTGCATGGTGGCAAACGTAGGACAGATGATTGAGGAGAACAAGGATCTATCCCTGATTACCGATTTGCTGAAACCGCTTTTTGGAAATGTAAATTATATAGTATACAGCATTAAATAATTCTGTAAAAGAAAATGGAAAAGATTACATTCGACAATGTGGTGCCACATGTCTTCGCACAACAGGAAAAGCTCGATTCGGAGATATGGAAGAGCTGCGCCACTTTTGAAAAAGACAAGCTATACCTCGTCGAGGCGGAAAGCGGAAAGGGCAAGAGTACTTTCTGCAGCTATATTCTCGGCTACAGGCATGACTACACAGGCAACGTGATGTTTGACTCCACACCAACTACAGGCTACAAGGTGAAGGACTGGGTGGACTTGAGGAAATGCCACCTCGCATATCTCTTTCAGGAACTGCGCCTCTTCCCTGAACTGACAGCGTGGGAGAACGTGGAGATTAAAAACAAACTGACGGGATTTAAACCGCGCAAAGAAATTGAGGAATGGTTTGAACGACTCGGCATAGCCGACAAACTCGACAGTAAAGTGGGACTAATGTCGTTCGGACAACAGCAACGAGTGGCTATGATAAGGGCTCTCGTGCAGCCTTTCGACTTTATTCTCGCCGATGAACCGATAAGCCACCTCGACGACCGCAACTCCGGTATCATGGCGGACATCATGACAACAGAGGCTAAAAGACAGGGAGCTGGCGTTATTGTGACCAGTATCGGAAAACACATGGATTTAAAATACGACAAGACATACAGATTATGAATTTAGTTTGGAAACTTTTAAGACAGCACATCAGCGTTCCGCAGTTTATCGGCTTCTTCTTCGCCAACCTCTTCGGAATGTTTATCGTTTTACTCGGATTCCAGTTCTATAATGACGTGCTGCCTGTCTTCACATCACAAGACAGCTTCATGAAGGCAGACTACCTCATCGTAAGCAAGAAGATTGGAGCAGCAAGTGCTATTTCTGGCAAATCGAACACTTTCAGCAACTCGGAACTCGATGACTTCGCTCAACAGAAATTCACAAAGAAAGCCGGCAAGTTTACATCTACTGAATATAAGGTCGATGCCAATATGGGAGTGAACGGACAATCGATTCTTAACTCAGAACTATTCTTCGAAAGTGTGCCCGACGGATTCGTAGACGTACCGCTACAAGACTGGACGTACAAGGAGGGTAGCCACGAGGTGCCGATCATTCTGCCACGTACCTATATTAATATGTATAACTTCGGATTCGCACAAACTCACTCGCTGCCGAAGATTAGCGACGGACTGGTAGGTATGATAGATTTCAAAATCTTTATCCACGGCAACGGACACAGCGATGAATACAAAGGAAAGGTTATTGGATTTTCAAACAGACTGAACACAATCCTCGTGCCACAGAAATTCATGGACTGGAGTAACGGTTATTATGCTCCGGGAGAAAGTTCAGACCCTACCCGACTTATCGTTGAAGTGGGAAATCCAGCCGACGACAATATCACTAAATATCTCGACAAGAAAGGATATGAGGTGGAAAGCGACAAGTTACAGGCAGAGAAGACGACTTACTTCCTGAAGATGATTGTTTCGCTCGTAATGGTCATCGGACTAATCATCAGTCTGTTGAGCTTCTACATCCTCATGCTGAGCATCTATCTGCTCGTACAGAAGAATTCAACGAAGCTCGAAAACCTGCTTCTGATAGGCTACAGCCCACAACGCGTGGCTATGCCCTACCAAATGCTTACGGTCGGTCTCAACGTCGCAGTACTGTTCATCACATGGGGCATACTGTATTTCGTAAGAGATTACTATATGGGAGTTATCGAAACACTCTTCCCACAAATCGAAACAGGAAGTATGATGATGTCCATATTATTAGGTTTAGGACTTTTCCTGCTTGTTACTGCAATTAACCAAATCGCAATACAAAGGAAGGTGATGAATATATGGAAAAGGAAAGAATAAATTCAGAATACACTCTTTTATTATAATTTGACGGCAATAGGGAGAACGGAACACAAGACGCGACCTATTGCCGTTATAATAAACAAAATCACAAAACATTATGAAAATAGATTTCAATAGCATCAAAGAAGAGAAGATAATGAACTTTAAAGGTGGCGAGGGCGAACTCTCCACACGCAACTTCGTGGACGATGACAACAAAATAATGATGAGCAGCCTTGCACCTGGAGCATCAAGCGGATATCATAAACATGAGGGAAACTGCGAAATTGTATATATCATCAAAGGTGAAGCAACTTTTATATACGACGGAAAGGAAGAAGTGGTAAAAGCCGGAGAAACACACTACTGTCCTAACGGCCACAGCCACTCTATGATAAACAAGACAAACGAAGAGTTGGTTTATTTCGCTATAGTGCCTTCTCTATATAAATAAGGTGTAATGGCAATAAGAAAAGGCAATAACGTAAAATAATAAGAAAAACGATATTTCTATTTCATTTTTACCGTCAAAAGTTTTGGTGATTAAAAATAAATCACTACCTTTGCACCGCATTAAACGAAATGCCTGTGGTAACAGAATGAACCGAAAGGAAGTTTGGGTGAGTGGCTGAAACCAGCAGTTTGCTAAACTGCCGTACGAGTTTATCGTACCGGGGGTTCGAATCCCCCAGCTTCCGCAGGATTTCGTGATGTAAAGAACTAAGGATGGTGGATTCATCTAATGGTTAGGATACAAGATTCTCAATCTTGGCATAGGGG
>DAIOXG010000402.1:0-2874 GCA_036758085.1 Prevotella sp.
CATCACCCCAACATCCATCTTTTGGGGTAATCACTCCCCTCTCCAACGGGGAGGGGTCGGGGGTGGGGCTTTAGATTGTTACTCTTATTCCGGCATAGAACATTCTGCCCAATACCGGTCCCCAAACCATCGTTGGCTCAAACTCGCTGCTCCATGGCTTGTCGGCATTCACTATAGGATGCTTCTGCTTGAAGTTTGTAAGATTCTCGCCGCCCACATAAACAGAGAAGTGGCGGAACCAGCGTGTTACCTGTAGCGAGAGCTGCTCGTAGGCATGGAAACGCTTGTTCCACGACATGCTACCGTCTGTCAGGGTGTATGGCTTCGGCATTCTGCCACCGCCGTTGAGCTGGAGGTTGACGTCAAACTGCCACAGTTCGAGCGGCGTCTTGTATGAGAGGGCAAGCAATGCCTTGTATTTGCTCTGAAGTGGTTTCTCGAGCAGTTCGCCGCCGTATGTCGTCTTAACATCGTTCAGGCGATAGGCTGCTGTAACCTGCAGACCGTTTACCGGTTCGTAGGTGGCGTCTGCCTGGAAGGTGTGCGAATAAGACTTGCCGTTGAGGTTCGTGATATGAATCGCCATAGGATTGGAATCATAGTCTATCACTGCCTGGTTGCTGAATCTGGTATAGAAATATTCTATGTTGAGTTTCATCAGCTTACCGAAGAGGTTGAAGTTCCATGCCGTACTGGCACCGTAGTTCCATGCCTTCTCCTGGTCAAGCGGATCAACGGAGAATGTCCTGCCGCTGGCAAGCAGGTAGTTGTTTTCGGCAAAGGCATGTACTGAGCGGTATGCCTTTCCGGCTGAAAGACGGAGAGTGAAGAACTGTGCCGGCGTGAGCTTCACATTGAAGCGCGGCGTATAGAAGGTGCCGTATCCCGAACTGTGGTCTACGCGGAAGCCTGCCATTGCCGTGATTTTGTGGTTCCAGTCGAAGGTGTACTGTGCATAGGCTCCAGGCACGGTCTCTTTATAGTCAACCCAATGGCGCACCTGACTATCATCATTAAGGAAATAGTGCTGTTTGAGATAGTCGTGGTTCAGACTCAGTCCTACGGAGAGGTTGTGCAACTTCGTGAAGTTTGTCTCGAATATGAGCGAAGCATAGAGGTTTTTCTCGTTGACATCGTAAGTCTTGCGTCCATAAGTTGCATCCAGCTCATGCATCGAGGCTGACGTCATAAGTGCAATGTTCGTACCTTTCTCCTTATTAAATACGTAGGCATGCTTCATGTAGCCCTCGTAGCGCTTTGTATCGATGTCAATCTTGTAGCGTGCGGGATGGAACTTTTGGTATTCGCTTAGAGGATACCATTTGTATGGTTCCTGTAGATACGCCTCGTGGTCGTGAGCCTGTCCGCTCTCGCGCTTCTCGAGCAGGGCTGATATACCGCCGTGGAAGATATACTTGTCGCCAAGATATACCCAGCGGTTATCCAAATGTCCCTGGCGCACGGCAGGTTTGTCGATAAAGCCGTCGCCGTTCTCGTCGTGCTTCTTAAACTGGTCTTCGTAGTGGGCAAGTATCTCGGTGGACAGTTTCGAGTTGAGATGGAAATTCGACGTAACGTTTGCCTCTATACGACTGTCGGTATCTCCAAAGAGGTTTATCTCCGTCTTCTTCTCACTTTCCGGCTGAAGGAAATTCACATTTATCTGTCCGGTAATAGACTCATATCCGTTTTTTACCGAAGCACATCCCTTTGAAACCTGTATGGAGTTCATCCACGGTCCCGGCACGTAGCCAAGGGAGTATGGAGAGGCTGCTCCGCGGTAGTTGGGAAGGTTCTCGGTGAGCATCTGTACGTATGTTCCGGCAAGTCCGAGGAGCTTTATCTGTTTGGCTCCCGTCGTGGCATCGCTGTAATTCACGTCCACCGACGGATTGTTCTGGAAACTCTCTCCTAAATTGCAACAAGCTGCCTTGAAGAGTTCCTGTCTGCCCATTACCATACCGTTTAAGGCTCCAGCCATACGGCGAGAGGCTGTTGACTTTACCGTTACGCCCTGCAGCTTATGCTCAGAGTGGATGGAGTCTGCTAATGACGAGCTCTCGCTTTGTACCGATGATGTGTTCTTATTTTGTACCGATGATGTACTCTTGTTCTGTACCGATAAAGTATTCTTGTTCTGTACCGATAAAGTATTCTTGTTTTGTGCCATTGCCGCAACAGGAGCAATGGCAATAAGTGTTGATACGATGTATTTGTTCATTTTTTCTTCTTTGATTTTATTCTTTCTTATATAAATTGCATGTGCAAAAGTACTGCTTTTGCGTTGCAACCATGTTGCAAAGAAAAAAGCAGCAAGAAGCTATGCGAAGAACCGTGTCTCCGCATTAGCAATAGAAGAATAAAATCAAATAAGAAGAATAGTGATAAGCCGCAGATAACTCCGCGGCGGTCCGTGCCGTCCGTTACATTCCGGCAGCAAAGCTTTCACCGCCACATGCACCAACCTTACGACCGGTGCTCCGAGAAAGTCGGGCACAGTAAAGCAGAGCGGTTGTACCCCCGGCATAAAACCATTAGAGAAGCTCGTGGGCTGAGCCTTGACGAGTGTATAGCTCATACAAGGCAACTCGTCAACATTCTCGTCATGACTGTGGCAGCAATGGTTTTCTGTATCCTTGCCACAACAATCATCATGGCATTCCGGCTCCATGCCGCAACAGTCTTCTTCATCGGCATCATAATCGAACGACGCAGAAAGCTGCGCCACACTCATATTGCCCGTGTGGTTACACTGCACGAGAGTAACCCCGCTACTCATCAATACGACGAGCAACGAAAGCAATATGCTATAGAATATGATGCTAAATCTTTTCATTTAATATATTAATATGTATAAGATATCTTATGCAGGCG
>DAIOXG010000403.1:0-2868 GCA_036758085.1 Prevotella sp.
TACCGGCCTCCTGAAAACATTCTTTTTTCAACGAATTCTGTTGTGATAGTAACCGATGAAGCTAATTGCTGTCATAACAGCTACTGTCATCAACGTCATTGTCGTCTTAAAATCTAATAACATAATCTTTACCTTAAATCTATCAAACTACTAACCTATGAAAAAATGTATTCTCCCGAACACGTTGCAAAGGTATACATTTTTGTGTTCGTACACAATAGTTAGAACATGTTTTTTAGCATATTTCCGTTTTATTTGATTTATATCAATCTACGGCACCTAAAATCTGTTGTTTTTTATTTTTAGTTTACAAAAAGAAAGTCAAAGGACATGTTCCTTTTACATAATGAGTAAGGTATGGTTCGCCGTTATATAAAATATCCCGTGCCACTATTTGAAGAATTCCTTCAGTTGGGCAGCAACGGCGGCGAGTTCCTCGATATTGCCATTGCCGTAGTGCTGCCAAACCTTCTGACAGGGGGCGAGCAACGGGGTAACCATAAACTCGTTGCGGTTAAGATAAGGGTCAAGAATCTGGAATACTTCCATTATCTCTATAACCCTCTCCACTGGAATCCTCATCAGTTTGGCAAGTTCCCTCACCTCCGGCGTTTCGGCGTTCATGGTTATCGGCGTGAGGCGGAAATACAGGTCGAGTACAAGGATTAGCATCACGGGCATCAGATTGCCGCATTTAGGAATTGGACGGAAATCCTTCTCAAACGATTCCACCATGTCTACACCTTCATAAAAAGAGCTTTCGTTGCAGAATCCGTTCATGCTCCTCACGGTCTGCGCATCGCGGTTAAGGCGCGACGGACTCTTGCCGTAACGCTCCCAAAGCCGCTTTATTCTCGGCGTGGCAGCATTGCGGAGCTCAAACATGCGCGAGTGGAGAGACTCTGGAGAAATATGAAGCTCGAGGGCAAGATCTACCATCATTCTACTGTAAAGCGGTTTCATGCCGGCTGGTTTGCGCTGATATGCCTGAAGGAGCAGAACCCAGTAGTCGTCTTGCCATAAAGAAGAGTTGTTTGCCATAGGAATACGTTTTCATATTTTCTGCAAACTTAATGATTTTCCGTGAAAGAAAAGAATTTATTTGCCATTGTTTAATACTTTTGCTATCTTTGCATAAGATAGGCTGCATCTCGGCAATAAAAATGAATACATTCATTTTGTATTGCTCTCAATTTGCACTATCTTTGCATAAGATAGGCTGCATCTCGGCAATAAAAATGAATACATTCATTTTGTATTGCTCTCAATTTGCACTATCTTTGCATAAGATAAACCACAATACGTATGAAAACAAATTATCAATTAAGATATGCTGCCAATCCGCGCGATGCCAAGGCATACGACACGGAACGGCTGAGGGAGGACTTCCTGATAGAACGACTTTTTGCCGCCGACGAGGTGAATATGGTGTACTCAATGTACGACCGCATGATTGTGGGCGGGGCTGAACCCGTGGATGAGGAGCTGAAGCTTGAGGCTATCGATCCGCTAAAGGCAACGCATTTCACTACGCGCCGCGAGATCGGCATATTCAATGTAGGCGGCAGCGGATATGTGAAGGTTGGCGACCAAACTTTCCGTCTGGACTACAAGGAGGCATTATATATAGGTAGAGGAGAGCGTGATGTTGTTTTCGGCAGCGACGACAAGAACAAGCCGGCACTGTTCTATTTCAACAGCACTACCGCCCATAAGGAATATCCGTGCAGGAAGGTAACAAAGGGAGATGCCCTCGTGGCTCACATGGGTGCACTGGAGACGAGCAACGAGCGAAATATCAACAAGATGATTGTTTCACAGGTTTTGCCAACATGCCAGCTGCAAATGGGAATGACGGAGCTGGCGCCGGGAAGCGTGTGGAACACTATGCCGGCACACGTACACAGCCGCAGAATGGAGGCTTATTTCTATTTCGAACTACCCGAAGACCAGGCGGTTTGCCATTTCATGGGGGAGCCTCAGGAGACAAGGCATATTTGGATGAAGGGCAACCAGGCGGTTTTGTCGCCGGAATGGAGCATACATTCGGCTGCTGCAACCCACAACTATACCTTTATCTGGGGTATGGGAGGAGAAAACCAGGACTATGGCGACCAGGATTTCTTTGAAATCAGCGAACTCAAATGACGGTCGTGGTGAAAAGACAGACAAAGAAAAAACAAACTAACCGTTTAAATAAGTAATATGGATACATTTTCAAAAAAATTCTCCCTTGAGGGCAAAGTAGCCCTTGTTACGGGAGCAGCCTACGGTATCGGCTTTGCCATCGCCGAGGCTTATGCACAGGCAGGTGCGAAGATTGCCTTCAACTGCCGCTCGCAGCACCACATGGATCAGGCTCTTGCCGACTATAAGGCTAAGGGCATCGACGCCAAGGGTTATATCTGCGACGTTACAAAGGAGGAAGAGGTGAAAAAGATGGTTGCCGACATCGAGAAGGAGCTTGGCGTCATTGATATCCTCGTTAACAACGCCGGTATCATCAAGCGTATTCCGATGACGGAGATGTCGGTAGACGACTTCCGCCAGGTTGTAGACATCGACCTCAACGCTCCGTTTATCGTTTCTAAGGCTGTATTGCCGGGAATGATAAAGAAGGGTCACGGAAAGATTATCAACGTTTGCTCTATGATGAGCGAGCTGGGTCGCGAGACGGTTTCTGCATACGCTGCTGCCAAGGGCGGACTGAAGATGCTGACACGCAACATCTGCTCTGAGTTCGGCGAGCATAACATCCAGTGTAACGGTATCGGTCCGGGCTATATCGCCACTCCTCAAACGGCTCCTCTGCGTGAGCGTCAGGCTGACGGCAGCCGCCATCCGTTCGACAGCTTTATCATCAGCAAG
>DAIOXG010000404.1:0-2865 GCA_036758085.1 Prevotella sp.
CCGTTCAGAGTAACGGTATGTGCCTCGTCGATACTGCTGTTGTCTTTCTGAAATTGGAATCCACAGATACCCAGTTTCGTTCTCCATCCGAAGAGATAGTAAGTCTTGCCAGCCTTTACCGGGAATCTGTAAGTTACGAAGCCCTCGCCGATAAGCATATATCCGCTATTGTCATAGTTCTTGTCGCCATCGGCATATATACCGTCGTTAGCAAGAATACCCTTTGCTGCATTATTCTTGTCGTGTAGCACGATGATTGGCTGAAAATCTTCTCCAAGAGCCACTGCATCATGCTGTTTGTCAGTTTCTACAGCAGCATTAAGGTTCTTGAATGTCTTGTCCTTTCCGTCAATAATATTCTGGTAGAAAGTCTTCAGTGTTGATATATATTCCTTCGTATACCATCCGGCATCGTCTGGTTCAACGGTAGAAGCCTTAGTTTTCTCCCAATCACTCTTGTTTATTCTCGATGTAGTGTAGGCATATTCGGCAGGAACAGAAGTGCCTGTTTCGTCAACGAAATATACCGGACGCTTCTTCACTCCCGTAGGGTCAAGTTTTCCGTTACTGTTCTGTATAGCTCCCTGTTGTTCCACAAATACTGTTAGCGAGCCGTTGAAATCTGGTTCAAACTTAAAGAAGCCGTCTCTTGCCGGCAGACCGAATGTCTTCTTGTGAAGAACCTCACTTGTCGTCGGGTGAGTATATCTTCCATTAATGCCGTCGCCGGTTCCAATTTCGCTCTCGGCATCCTTCTTTCCGATAATGATAGTTTCAGATTTTACGAAACGTGTTGTTCCGAGTTCCTTCACATAGTTTTTGTTCAGTGTTTTGAAACCACCGTCTTCAGTAACCATACCACCGAATGTCATTGTCATGCCGTTCTTCTCTACAGTCGTTCCCGATGTAATGTTTGCGGCTTGATTCTTCGGAATGATGTAGGTAGTATTCTTATCGAGGAAGATATAGACATTTGTAATTACATCTGTCTTTATGCCGTTGTATTCGGCAAACATCTTCACTGTGGTAGTTTTGTTTAGTTTCAGGTTAGAATACGGCAGACTTTTTATTTCCTTATAGTCAGCATCCGTAAGATCCTTCTTCTCGCCCTGATAGTAAGCCATATACACCTTCACCCCTTGTGCTTTCTGTTCGTGGTCAATGGTGATTACAGCTTCGTCAGATGTGTTGTCGAAACTCTCCTCCGTAGGACTTATAGTTGGGTCTTCAATGCCATATTTCAAATCTATGGAAGTAACATCGCTCCAGAGAGTAGTCTTATAGTCAACGACTCTCTTCGTTGCTGCTTTAATAGTATAAGTCTGTACCTCATTAGAAATCGTAATTTCCGGTTTCCAACTATATTTATCGGTAATTGCTTTTGCCGTAGCACTTGTTGCCGGGTCAGAGCCGTCAACGGTATAGTAGGTCGTGCATCCAGCAAGCGATGTATTGTCGGCAGAAGGAGTTACTGTAACCTGTGGCATGTCGAGATAAACAACATCTTCAGCAGGAGTGATTTCCGGAGCAACAGGAAGTGTGTAGCCGTCGTAATAAACGGTGGCACTTGTCATGTTGGATTTATTATTATTGGTGTGTATATCCGTAAATTCCACCTCTTTTATATTAATCCCATCTGTAGGAGTCCATGTCGTTATGTTTTTGCTTGTATCAAAATTAAAATTTCCAGAGCTTGTTGTTGCCAACTGTTTGTCATAGAAATTTTTATTGTAGAAAAATTCAATTTTTCTTATATTCTCCGTACAGCTGATAGAAATCTTGTCGTCTTTGGAGAAATTCGTCGAACCGCTTCCCGGCTTGTTCACTCCGGTATAAACAGCCTTGATGTTTCCGCTTTCGTATGTTGCGGTGTAGCCTTCTTTATCATTTCCGGAAATTGTACCTGTCTTGCTGTTTAGTGTAAGGTTGGTAGATACAGTTTCCTTCTCCTTTTCCGTCATGGTGAATGTAGCTGTTGCCACGTCGCTCCATTTGAAGTTTTCTTTGTCGTCAGTTTGAGTCCTTTTTGTAGCAGCTTTCACGGTAATAGCCTCAGCTCCGTCGGGTATGGTAGGGGTGAACTTGCCGTTATACAGAACAGCCGTTTCACTTGTTGTAGGGTCAGTACCGTCTGTAGTATAATATGTAAAAAGACTCGTGCCGTCTTGTGATGATGCAGTAGAGATTATTGTTGTAGATGGAGCGGTGGTGAATTCTCCTGAAGCCGGTGATATGCTCGGAGCGTCAACAGCATCGAGGGATATCTTGTTAGAGTAAGTTACGGATACCGTGAAAACTCTTGCCTCTTTATTCCCGTCAGACTTCAAAACGGCAGTATTTCCGGTCCAGTCTATGAGTAGGCGTCCGTCTACTTCGTATTTAGCTGATGTAGTCCCGTATTTAATAGGGGTAACAGGTATTCCTTCAACGGTTTCTCCATCTTTAAGTGCACCTTTCTTAACCTTAATGTCAATATTGGTAATAATGTTGTTTTCCGGACAGGTTATGGTTAGGGTGCAATTTTCTTTGGGCATTTTATAATGGTCAGTAAATGGTGTTCCACCATTAAAATCAAGACTTACCCCATCCTTGGAAAAGGTTTTATTTCCTTTAGTTTCAAATTTGACTACCGTTGCCTTAATGCCTCCTATAGCAACAGTCAGCACAACGAATAGTGCAAGTAGGCGCCTTATTGTTTCAGCGCAATTTTTACCTTTGCCCACCCCATTAGTTGGAAGACAAAAACATCTTTTTTGTGTCATAATTTTTACTTTGTATTTTTATTAAATTTTGTATTTTTATTAAAATATTGTATTATTCTTGCCTTAGTCAATGTTTTTGTGTGTCTGTGTTGTACCCGTTGCA
>DAIOXG010000405.1:0-1664 GCA_036758085.1 Prevotella sp.
CATCAATTCTATCATATTCAGCATGAGTTCCAATGAAGCGAATCAATAATGTCTTGATTGTGAATTTCACGACAACTATCAACCGGTAATCATTACCTTTTATATTGAATACATAATGTTGGTTTCCTACACTATCTACACTATTGAAGGTTTTCTTCATATCAGCAAAACAGGTCCATTCCGCTTTTCTTGTTTTTTGATACCATTCCTCCAATGCGACTTCTGCCGAAGCATGCTCTGTATAGTATTCAATAATTTTGCTTCTTGCTATGATTCTCATAATGAATTCTTTTCATGTGCAAATATAGCGTTTTTTTTTGTATTCCAAAACATTTTACTGAAAAACGGAATATTATTACAAGGATTTATTCCGTTTCTTCTGATTGGAAGTTCTCCATTATATTTTTCTAAAATCACAAAAGCTCTTTACTGTAGTTACATTTACTGTACGGCAACATCATCTTACCCCTTTCTCCCGAAGTCGGCAGGCACTTCGCCCCACCGCTTGGTTTCCCATTTCTCTATCGGTACACGAAAAGAGTGGGTTTTGAGCCACATCTCGGCACGGGCTATCACGTTGTATAGCTGTGCAGTGCGTGGCGTGCGCTCTAATTTTGTCTTGCATTGCTTTTTCTGTACCCACAGAATAGCATTGCGGCTGTCGGAATATATCGTCTTCTGTATTCCCTGCTTCTCCATCAGTGCGAGGGCATGAACAATGGCAAGGAACTCGCCGATGTTGTTAGTGCCGTGAACGGGTCCGAAATGGAACACCTCTGCTCCCGTGGCAAGGTCAATGCCGCGATATTCCATCGGTCCGGGATTGCCTGAGCAGGCTGCATCCACCGCCCATGCCTGGGCATCCACTTCCATTGGGAGCGGAAGAACAGTATCCGAGCGATAGCTCGGAGGATTTATCAAATCATTCATTATTGGCATTTAAATAGAATTGGGGCAACAGAACTGTTACAATCAACGCTTCCATTGCCCCAATTATGAATTATGAATTCTTAATTATGAATTAACTACATTCTTTCAGGCACTTCGATACCGAGCAGCACCATACCGTTCTTTATTGTCTTTGCCACGTTCTTGGCGATGACAAGGCGCACAATCTTCTCCTGGTCGTTCTCGGCATTGAGGATGCTGTAGTCATGATAGAACTGGTTGAAGTCCTTTGTCAGTTCATAGCAGTAGTTGGCTATACCGCTCGGCGAATAGTCTTTGCCAGCCTGACGCACGGCAGCCCCGAACTCGTCCATCTTCTGTATCAGCTCCGTCTCCTTCTGGTTCAACGGCATATCGTCGGCAAGAACCTCCGGGATAGCGATGCCCTGGTCGGCAGCCTTGCGGAGGATGCTGCGGATACGGGCATAAGTGTACTGTATGAACGGACCCGTATTTCCGTTGAAGTCGATACTCTCAGCCGGGTTGAAGAGCATGTTCTTGCGGGCATCAACCTTCAGAATGAAGTATTTCAGTGCTCCCATACCCACGATGCGAGCAATCTCATTGCGCTCCTCTTCGGTCATATCAGCAAACTTGCCCAGTTCCTCGCTCGTTTTCTTGGCATCAGCCACCATAGTAGCGATAAGGTCGTCGGCATCCACCACTGTTCCCTCGCGGCTCTTCATCTTACCGTTAGGCAGTTCCACCATACCGTA
>DAIOXG010000405.1:1674-2864 GCA_036758085.1 Prevotella sp.
GTGTACCAGCTCCTTGCCCCACTTGAAACCGAGGCGGTCGAGCAGGATTGACAAAACCTGGAAGTGGTAGTTCTGTTCGTTGCCAACCACGTAAATCATCTTGTCGATAGGGAAATCCTTGAAACGCATCTCCGCCGTACCGATATCCTGTGTCATATACACCGAGGTACCGTCAGAACGGAGCAAGAGCTTCTGGTCGAGTCCCTCGTTGGTGAGGTCTGCCCACACGCTATTGTCCTCGTGGCGCTCAAAGAGCCCTTTCTCGAGTCCTTCCTCCACCTTAGCCTTACCCTTGAGGTAAGTCTGCGACTCATAGTAAATCTTGTCGAAGCTAACGCCGAGATTCTTGTAAGTCTCGTCGAAACCGGCATACACCCACGAGTTCATCTTCTCCCATAGAGCACGCACTTCCTTGTCGCCCTGCTCCCATTTCACGAGCATCTCGTGAGCCTCCTTGATGAGCGGAGCCTCGTCCTTTGCTTTCTTTTCGGCAGCCTCTTCGTCCATTCCTTCGGCAACGAAACGTGCTTTCAGTTCCTTCACCTCCTCGCGGTAGTGCTTGTCGAAAGCCACATAGAAGTCGCCAATCAAGTGGTCGCCCTTCATACCGCTCGTCTCCGGAGTAATACCGTTGCCCCATTTGAGCCATGCCAACATCGACTTGCAGATATGTATACCACGGTCATTCACGATGTTCGTCTTCACCACCTTGTTGCCGTTGGCAGCCATAATCTGTGCCAGCGACCATCCGAGCAGATTGTTGCGCACGTGTCCCAAGTGGAGCGGTTTGTTGGTGTTAGGCGAAGAATATTCAATCATCACCAGCGGAGAATCATCTGTAGCCTTCACTTCGCCATAGTGCTCATCCTTGTTGATATCATTGAGCATTGAGAGCCAAGCCGACTTCGCGATAACGATGTTGAGGAATCCCTTCACCACATTGAAGTCTGCCACAGCCTTGCAGTTCTCTTTCATCCACTGACCAATCTCCTGTGCCGTGTCCTCAGGTTTCTTCCTCGACATTTTGAGGAACGGGAACACTACGAGCGTGAGACTACCCTCAAACTCCTTTTTCGTTTTCTGCACCTGCACCATCTTCTCCGGAACATCCTGTCCGTAGAGTGCCTTAACAGCGGCTTTTGCCGCACTGTTTATTTCGTTTAGTATATTCATATTCTGACAGTTTATTC
>DAIOXG010000406.1:0-2864 GCA_036758085.1 Prevotella sp.
CTGGTGTTGATTGAATTTAGTGTGCAATCACGTTTTTGCTTAATCAGATTACCGCCGTTTTCCAGATTCCTTTCGGCGTTTTTCTTTGTTACGGATGCGGATTCCTTGCTCTGGACATAGTCCATCTCAATTTCTTTGTTCCGCTGTTCGGCTTCTGTTTTTATTTCGGTAAATGAATCCGCCGCGCGGTCGAGTATAATTTTAAACCCGTCGAGTATATTTCGGGAATTTAGTGTGTTTTCAAGCATAGTGACTTTTTAATAATGATATAGTTAAACCCCATATCATTTCCTTTCATAAGATTTACGCTGATCTCCTAGGAAAAGGATAATTTGAACAGTGGAGCGAGCGTAGCGAGAGGAACCATTCGTAATTTACGGCAAAACCGCGCAATCTGATATAATAAGCTTAAACCCCGTAGACTTTTTACTTACTCCTTGCCGCATGGACGGATTTTAAGAGTTTGTTGTCGTGATTTGTACAAGATGTTTATAGCTGAATAAAGCGCATTTAGGTGACTTATAATTTCAATCAAGGAAATCGGTAAAACCATGTGGACAAATGGTGCTGAATTTTTGTGGGGATTATGATGATCGGTGTCGGAAGTGATGTTGCTAAGGACACGCACTTCTCAGATGTCGATATTCATATTATTATTTTATCATATTAATATGGAAAACTCAATTTCAATTTAAGAGCATGTTTTCTGGAAAACTAACGGATTTTGCGCTGCCAATCATAGCGTGCACAGTTAGAATATGCACTGTATACTGATATAGATAGGATTTCTGGTTGCCTATTATGTGGATCACAGCCATGACAACTTGTAATTGCCTACAAAGTATGAATGGAATCAATGTTTTTACTGCTAACTCTGCCATGTACCTATCACTTTGCTTCATTCCATCAGCCAGTGCAAGAAGTTCATAGCACAGTTCGTAAAGCAGGTCACTGTTTACAATACAAAGATAGAGGTTACCCTGAGGGTAGCCTCTATTCTGCTATACGGAGCTGATTACACCATCACCAAGAGCATAGGTCGGACATTCCTGCCAACACCGGAATTACAGTAGGAAATATGACACCGGATATAAACAACAACGCCTGACTGCAACCATGCAATCAGGCGTTCTCTCTTGCTCGGAACTAGAAGTTCGAGCCCTTCGTGGTCGAGATGACATGTAACAGGGGAAACCTGCTATTGGATTTGTCGCTTTATAACGTCGTTTGTTTAGCACGAGTATTATTGCCAATTTCATTATACTATGCCTGCATTGAGTTGTCAGGCGTTTTCCACATACTTCAGTACTCACCCGATAAAAGAAAATCCGCAACGTGCATTGTTTTGATTCCCTCGTAGTTACCGCCAGCAAAATCATCTGTAAGCAGTACATATTTGGGATAGTTGTCGTGAATGTCAAGCAGGCGCTTATACTCACGCTTTGCGTTTTTCCCGATCTTTATCTCCTGAGTTACCTGAACATAGATTTTCTCGTTCTGGCGGCTTGCAACGAAGTCTATTTCTCCGTCGGCAGTTTTTCCGATATTGACGGTATAGCCCCTGCGGCAGAGTTCAAGGTACACAACATTTTCGAGGCTTGCTGCCACGGTGTCAGAATTATAACCGAGCACGCTGTACCGCAGCGAAGTATCGGCAAGGTAGAACTTTTCCTGCGTTTTCAGAACTTCTCTTCCCTGAATGTCATACCGTGAACAGCGGTGCAGAAGATAAGCCTTTTCGAGATTATCAAGATAGCTGCTCACAGTTTCGTTATCCAGTGAGCAACTTTCGGATTTCAGATAATCAGATATTGATTTTGCAGAGAACGTATTTCCGACGTTGCTGAAAGTATATTTCACCACACGTTCAAGCTGGTCGATTTTACGAACCTGATTTCTTTTAACAATATCCGAAAAAATAGTTGAATTATAAATGTCCCGCACGATAGTGTAAACCTCGTCCTGCGAATACTCCTGCAAGTGAGTTGTGGGAAATCCACCCAGTCTGATGTAATTGCCAAGCTCATCTCGGGGAGTTCCGACAGCACTGTATGTCTGCTTGAATGTCAGATATTCCGCAAAGGAAAGCGTATAGATTCTGAAAGCGATATACCTGCCTGTAAGGTAAATGGAGATCTCCGAGGACATCATACGGGAGTTTGATCCGTTCACGTAAATGTCAACGTCAAAGTCCGAAGCCAGCGAATTAACGACTTTCTCCCAGCCCTGAATCTCCTGGATCTCATCAAGAAACAGATACGTCTTTCCGTCAGCGGACAGCCGGGATTTGAGTTCATCGTATATCTGCTTTGCGGTCGCGCCATCGTACTCCATGGAGTCAAAGCGATAGGACAGAATGCGGTTCTCCGGTATATTATGCTCGCTTTTCAGCCTTTCCATTATCATTTTCAGTATTGTGGATTTTCCGCAGCGACGCGTTCCGGTGAGTATCTTTACGAATGGCGTGTCAACATACGCCATGATTTTATCTACATACATTGGTCTTTCAATCATTTGCAACACCTCCGTTGCGATTATTATACCACAATTCAGCTAAAAATTTAACGCTCTTGCGGTTGTAAATCGCAAAAGTGTTCGGCGAAGTTTTATTAGTTGTTCAATTTTCTGATTCAGTATTACGCAGTTTTACACGAGACAAGGTGATATGATATATTAATGGTTTATATATTTTCGAATTAATTTTCCAATCTGCCTTTTTGCAGGCTCTACAAGACCGGGTAGTACACCGTCATTGAGATAACTGAGTTGGCAGGAGACAAGAAAACAACACTGTACAAAAATCTGCGGTAAAATCAAAAAAATCTGCCAGAATGTGTATTTGTTTTTTGTGACATAAAATGGTT
>DAIOXG010000407.1:0-2842 GCA_036758085.1 Prevotella sp.
TGATTATCTATATCTACAAAAATATATGAAAGAAAGAGTAATATTTTATCAAATGTTGTTCTTCCTCACATACACAAGTCCTGCCCCCTTGCCCACGTAGTCAATTTGGGCATCCGGTCTGCTGCGGTATTCCTTCATTTCTATGGAAGCCTGGGTGCGCGATATGCCGGTGAGACGGGTGTAGTCCTTGAGGCGCATCATGGGGTGCGACGGGTCGGAGAGGTAGTCTACTGCCATCTGCCAGCGTTCCTCCTTGGTGTAGGGAGAGCGGTGAAGACGGTTTACCGAGCCTTTCGTCAGGTTGCACAGGCGGTTGGTGCTCATTACGAGCATCTTGTCGGGGCGGTAGTTCACGCCATCCACCTCAAGCGTCGTGGCGTTGCGCTTCGGCTCGCTGCCGTCGATGTCGTCCTGCGTGTGCCCATTCCTCACGCCAATTGTAGCGTTGAACGTTCCGATGCCGTCGAGCGTTACCGAATATCCGTCGGCCATCAGCTGGGCGAGCGTCTCGCCAAGGGCTGTTATGACCTGTACGGCTCGCGCCCTGTCCATGCCCGAGCCGGGGTGCGACATGCGGTCGATGAGTTCCTGTGTACTGATGTTGCGTTCTATTTCCATGCGGTAGTAGCATTGTTGCTTGCCGGTGTTGTTGAGATCCGGAATCTCCTGTTTGATGTATTTTGCCATATTCCTGTTGTGTTTTTATAGTTATAATAGTTGCCTATGTTGATAAATCCGTGCTGTATCGGTATTTAAAACATCCGATTTGTATGCAAATAAATTGTTCAGTGTCATTGAACGACGGTTCAGTGTCATTGAATGATTGTTCAATGCCATTGAATATTTGTTCAGTGTCATTGAACAAATTTTTTTCGACTGCAAATATACATCTTTTTATCAAGCGAGGAAATAAAAAAAAGGAAAAGTTTGTTGATTGCAACATACTTTTCCTATATATATATTCGGAATATAATTTCTTATTTGATATTTAGAGTGATGACAAGTGTTGTTAGGAATTTCTCCTCGTAATCTTTGAAGCTCTGATTCAGATAAGAGCGCAGCGTTTCGGCGTTTGCTCCGCCGCGACTCATGTCGAGACGGATGACAGGATGCTGCCGCCATTCCTTTTCCAACTGCATAATCTTCAGTCCTTCGAACAGGTCCTTCCTCCCTTCAAGATACATTTGTAGCGTATCGACAAGCAAAGACTTGCCGAAACGTCGTGGGCGACTCAGATAGTTGTATTTGTTGCTGTTGTTCGCCAAGTTCCATATTATATCAGTCTTGTCAACATAGAGATAACTTTGCTCTCTGATTACTTTGAACGACTGTATGCCGACCGGCAATTTGCGGTTGTTGATTTTTGCCATATCTTTGTATCTTTTATCTTATGTACAAAAATACATATTATAATTTGAAATGCAAAGTCTTGTCGTAATATTTCTTTTGTTGGCAGTAAAAAATCCCTCCCGTATTCATGTGGAAATACGAGAGGGATTATTGCTGTATGCTTGGTTCAACAAATCTGATTATTTGTTGATGAACTTCTTGCCGTTCTGAATCAGAATACCCTTAGTGTCTTTGTTTACGCGCTGACCTGCGAGGTTGTAAACAGGGGCGTCAGCATTTGCCTTGTCGGCAGTGATGTCGCTGATGCCTGTAGAGCCTGGGGTGAACTCGAAACCGTAGATACCAATCTGACTCTTGGTGTTGAACATATAGTATGTCTTGCCAGCCTCTGTAGGGAATGATACGTAGCCGAGAACAGGACGGTTCTGGGTGATGCCGTTGGTGTGCTGCAGTACGTAGTCGTCTGCCTGCTTGCCTGTGTTCAGGTATTCTGCATCGCCTGTGTCCACGCTACCCTTGAAAGCGAAGCCAGTGTTCTGGTAGAAGATAGAAACGTCTACTGTAGATGGAGCCAATGGCTGCTTTGTTGCAGCGTCAACGATGTATGTAGGGTTGGCGTTCTTGTTGCTGTAGATGGCTACTTTAAGAGTTCCGGCTGCCTTTGTCTCGAATTTCAGATACAAGCCCTTTGCCGGCATTTCGTCGCCTGGGTTCCAGTATTTTCCGTATACGCGGTGTGCAGTTCCGTTGTCTGTCTCCTCGTCAAACTCCCAGTGTAATGCCTCCGGGTTTCCCTGTCCCATGAGATACTTTGCAAACTGAGGGTTGCATCCGTCAACGATAAGAGCGTCGTTGCCGTCAGCGGTGCCTTTCAACTCCCATGCAGAAGCTGCACTCTGAGGTTCTTTGTCGCCGTTAGGAGTAGACTCTGCTGTGAATGTTACGTTTGTTGTAGAAGCGGTGATAGTAGAAGTCTTCAGCTCGCCTGGTTTGCTTGTGTCTGGAGCATCAGCTGTTCCGCCAGCATAGATGCCAGTTGTAAGTGTCTGAAGTGTTGCTGTAGAAAGGTCGAATTCTGCTGCCTTCCAAACTTCCTGAGCGTTCATGCTCATTGCGCAAAGCGCTACTGATACGAGTGTAAAGATTTTCTTCATGTTACATTAAGTTTTTAAGATTTTTTTTTTAGATGTTTGATATTAATTGTCTGTTATTTTCGTTTGATTGTAAAAATTACGCTTCAAAGGTATTTATTTTATTTCAATCTACCTATATATAAATAGGTAATTTAAGTATTATTAACCCCAAACCTGTTATTCTGCTTAATATGCCGCATTTTTACCTCTAAAATATAATATACTGAAGTTTCTGATTTACTTTCTTCCCCTCCCCCGCCTCCCCTTTATAGGGTAGGAGCAGTTACTCTTTCTGCTAAAAGCTGAGATGCTTACTTGTAAATTTAGCAATAATACTGATTTATTAATGACAAGTATGC
>DAIOXG010000408.1:0-2835 GCA_036758085.1 Prevotella sp.
CTCGCCTTGCATTATCTTTGCATAAGATAAGCTGCATATCGGCATAAATATAATATAGTTAGTATGAATGAGAATATAGAAGAAAGCAAGAAAAGAATAAACCCGTTTTTTGAACCATACAAAACTCCTCACGAAACTGTGCCTTTCGACAAGATAAGGCTTGAGGATTATGAAGAGGCTTTTATGGAAGGTATCAAAAGGGACAACGAACAGATTGAAAAGACCATTAACAACCCTGCCGAACCGACTTTCGACAACACCATAATTAATGTTGACGACGATAAGGACGGATACTACGACCTGCTGTCAAGGGTTTCTACTGTGTTCTTCAATTTGCTGAGCGCTGAAACTAACGACAAGATGGACGAACTGGCTCAAAAGATTCAGCCGGTTCTGACGAAACACGCCAACGACGTAAGACTTAACAAGAAACTGTTTGAAAGAATTAAAGCCGTTCACGATAACCACCGCGAACTGACTCCCGAGGAACAGATGCTGCTCGACAACTGCTACGACGGATTCGTAAGAAGCGGTGCTCTGCTCGACGACGAGGGGAAGGAGAAACTGCGCAAACTTACAGAAGAAGCAAGTATGCTGTCGCTCACCTTCTCGCAAAACCTGCTGAAGGAGAACAAGGCTTTCACTCTTGACATCACCGACGAGAAGGAACTCGACGGACTGCCCGACACGGCTCGGGAGACGGCTGCCGTAACGGCAAAGGAGAACGGAAAACAAGGATGGACGTTTACTCTCGACTTTCCAAGCTACAGTCCGTTTATGACCTACGCTAAGGACCGCGAACTGAGAAAGCAGATGTATATGGCGCGCAACACTGTCTGCACCCACGACAACAAGGAGAACAACATAGAGATTTGCAAGAAAATCGTTAATCTTAGACGAGAGATTGCACAGCTCCTCGGCTACGACACTTACGCTGACTACGTATTGAAAAACCGTATGGCAAGCAACGCGAAGAACGTATACAAGTTGCTCGACGACCTTATCGACGCATATATGCCAACAGCCAAAAAGGAGGTGAAGGAGATTGAAGATATGGCGAAAAGCATGGAGGGCGAGGACTTCACCCTCGAGCCATGGGACTTCAGCTTCTACTCCCACAAGCTGCAAATGAAGCGCTATAACCTCGATGCCGAAATGCTGCGCCCTTATTTTGAACTCAGCAACGTAATAAAAGGTGTGTTCGGACTTGCCAACCGCCTTTATGGCATAACATTCAAGGAGAACAAGGATATACCCGTATACCACCCCGACGTGAAAGCCTACGAGGTGTTCGACAAGGACGGCTCGTATCTCGCCGTGTTCTATGCCGACTTCCACCCGAGGAAAGGGAAACAAGGCGGAGCCTGGATGACGGAATATCAGGGACAGTGGATTGACAGGAAGGGAGAGAACGTGAGACCACACGTCAGCGTGGTGATGAATCTCACAAAACCTACCGACGAAAAACCGGCACTGCTCACCCTTGGCGAGGTGGAGACTTTCCTTCACGAATTCGGACACTCGCTGCACGGCATGTTTGCAAACACCAGGTTTGAGAGCCTCTCAGGAACAAACGTATGGTGGGACTTCGTGGAACTGCCGTCGCAGTTCATGGAGAACTATGCCGTGGAGAAGGAATTCCTGCGCACCTTCGCTTTCCATTATAAAACCGGAGAACCAATCCCCGACGAACTGATAGACAGGATAGTGAAAAGCCGCAACTTCATGGTGGCTTACGGCTGCATGAGACAGGTAACCTTCGGTCTGCTCGACATGGCTTACTACACAAAGAAGGAACCGTTTGAGGGCGACCTGATAAAATTCGAGAAACAGGCATGGAGCAAGGCGATGGTGCTGAAGCAGTTGCCTGACACTTGCATGACGGTACAGTTCAGCCATATCATGGCTGGCGGATATGCCGCCGGATACTATAGCTACAAATGGGCGGAAGTGCTCGATGCCGATGCATTCAGCGTATTCAAGAAGAACGGCATCTTCAACCAGCAGACTGCCCAGAGCTTCCGCGACAATATTCTGTCGAAGGGAGGAACAGAACATCCAATGACTCTCTACAAGAGATTCCGTGGCAGCGAGCCAACCATCGATGCACTGCTCGAAAGAAACGGAATAAAAAAAACTGTTTAATATGAATAACGACAAACAATTCAAGCTCGACTTGCGCTATCTGCGCATGGCACGGATATGGTCGGAAAACAGCTACTGCCGGAGAAGACAGGTGGGCTGTCTCGTCGTGAAAGACAAGATGATTATCAGCGACGGATATAACGGAACGCCAAGCGGCTTTGAGAATGTATGCGAAGATGAGAACAACGTTACGCATCCATACGTTCTTCATGCTGAGGCTAACGCCATAACAAAACTGGCACGAAGCTCAAACAACAGCGACGGGGCTACACTCTACGTTACCGACGCTCCATGTATTGAATGTTCAAAACTTATTATCCAGGCTGGCATTAAGCGTGTGGTATATGCCAAAGAATACCGGCTGACCGACGGACTTGACTTGTTGAGAAGGGCTAACATTGAAGTGATACATATTAATCCGGATGAATATGAAACAAAATAAGCCAAACAGACTGACACCGCTCATAATGGCTATATGCACTATTGTCGGTATCGTCATAGGAACTTTTTATGCCAATCATTTTTCGGGCAACAGACTGAACATCATTAATTCTGGAAGCAACAGACTGAATAATCTTCTGCACATCATCGACGACCAGTATGTGGACAACGTCAACATCGACTCGCTCGTCGACATGGCTATCCCGCAGATTCTCTCCGAGCTCGACCCTCACTCTGTGTATATCAATT
>DAIOXG010000409.1:0-2831 GCA_036758085.1 Prevotella sp.
GGGCTTACTCGGGACTTCCACCCGTTAGACAATGCTCATGCCGAGCATACAAAACTCCGTGTCGCTGACTTAAAGTCAAGCGACACGGAGCAATTTATCATGTTCAATAAGTTTTGTCAGAATTCTACCGAGATGCGGGCGTTTATCTGTCGACCTGTCAGGTAGTTTGGCACAGCATATTGCTGATTGGTAACATCTGTAATCCAGTAATACGAGTTCACGTTGTTTATTCCGAAAAGGTTCAGACAGTCTATGCCAAGCCATACATTTTTGAAAATAGACTTCTTCTCGCTCTTCTCCCTGTCAAACAAACGATAGCTCATACCGATATCTGCACGCTTGTATGCCGAAGCACGAAACTGCATGGTTGAGAGATCGCGGTGTGGCGGACCAAACGGCAGTCCGTCGGCGAATGCCAGTTTTAGCGACATACGCCATTTGTCTGTACCGGGGAAATAATCCGTGAAATAAAGATTCAGGGCATACCTCTGGTCGGTCGGCATCGGAATACTCCTGCCGTTCAAATTTATCTTCGTGTCCATAAGCGAAAAACTTACCCATGAATCCGTGCCGGGCACGAACTCGCCGTACAGTTTCAAATCCAGTCCCATGGCATGTCCACTCACCTGTTGACTTGCGTCGTAAACGATTTTTACATTGTTTACGCTATACGGCACGATATTGCCCAAAGCCTTATAATAAGCCTCGGCGGTAAACTTATATGGGCGGTCGTTCATCTTGAACTTATAGTCGTAGGCTGCGATGAAATGTATCGAGCGCTGGCTTTTTATCTTGCGGTTGAGCGTAGCGTATGTCGTGCCGTCAACTGTTGTCGTATCACGCAGCTCCTTGAAAAATGGTGCCTGATAGTAAAGTCCGGTTGCAAAACGCAGCGTCACGTTATTGTTAAACGGCGGAACGATACTCAGCGAAACTCTCGGACTGATTATCGTTTCACGGTTGAAGTTCCAGTGACTGAAACGCAGTCCGTAGTTTAGAGTAAAGAACGTATGCTGTCCGCTACTCATAAAGCGGTACGTATCCTGCACATAAGCCTCAATACGATTAGCATTAAGCTTGTTGCGAGCATTCAGCGAGTATATCATCTTCATGTCCTCACCGGTATGCGGAATGTTGTATCCACTGGAATCTCTCATTTCATACTCCTTGCTATACTCGTCGATATGCTCAAGTTTATATGTAAGTCCGGCAAGCACTTCATGGCGTTTCGCCTTGTGCTGAAAGGCGAGTTTCAAGCTCTTCACATTTGCCTTCAGATAATTTCGCGCATGCTCCATATACGTACCGACACCGAGATTCTCGCTCGTTTCTGTCTGAGTGAGCCAATACTGTCCCTGAATATCATATTTCTCCTGCTCGTTAGTACTGTAAGCCGACCCTATGAGCGAGAGCGACGTCTTGTCGGTAAAATGACGTGTAATGGTAAAGGTTCCGAAATACGTGCGGAACAGGTCTTTCTCTTTTCCGTCGTAATATACTTTGAACGACTTTACATTTTCCATCGTTCCAAAGCTCGTTTCTCTGTCAGACGGCGTGAAATTATAATGATTCTCCGATATGTCTCCCATAAACTCTACCGACCACCGCTTGTTGGGGCGGAACGTGAGATACGTCTGATAGTCAAGGAAATTAGGATTATACTCTCCCTTCGTCTGAAGCGAACCGAGGAGATAGCGGTTCGTTTTGTAGCGCAGTCCATTGCTCCATGAGAATTTTTTATTGCTCACTCCGACATAAGCCGATGCACCAAGCATACTTGCCGTCACCTTTGCCTCAAACTTCTTCGGCTGCTTATATGTAATGTCAAGAGCCGACGACATCTTGTCGCCATACTTAGCTTCGAAACCTCCGGTTGAGAACCCTATACTCTTTACCATATCGGGGTTTATTATAGAGAGTCCTTCCTGCTGTCCGCTTCTTACGAGGAATGGTCGATATATCTCTACGCCATTTATATAGACGCTGTTCTCATCAAAACTTCCTCCTCTGACGTTATACTGCGAAGAGAGCTCGCTATGGGTCGACACTCCTGCCTGTTGCTGCACAAGTTCCTCTACGGCATTTCCCGTAGCCGAAGGTGCCCCCTGTGCATTTTTCACTTCCAGCTGCTCCGTGGTTCCCGTCTGTCGCTTTTTGCCAACAACAGTAACCTCCCCAATCTGATTGTCATCAAAGAGTTGTATTATCAGTGTCTGCTTGCCGCGTGGCCGTCTCAGCACCCTGGTTTTCGTTTTATATCCCACCATGGAATATCTCACCACGACGCTATCTGCCGAATGCAATTGCATGGAATATTCTCCCTTCAGGTTGGTCATTGTAACTTTCCCCTGCTTCGCCACAGCAACGGTAGCAAGTTCTACAGGATTATTGTTGCTGTCGGTAACTTTTCCCTGAAGTGTGAAAGACTGAGCTGCCGCCCTTAATCCGAGCAAGCTCAGCAATATGGTCAATATTAGTGTGTTCTGTCTCATCATTTTTTAATAACGCTACTTTATATAATTTATTGTACCTTCTTGTCATTATTTACTAAACTTTCTGTTTTTACATATATAAAAATGAGCAACATAAATTTCAGGAATCCTTCACCGTTGTTTTAATGCTCTTATTTTCAGCAGATTACGGTGAAGGATTTTTCTTCAACCTTTTGAATTGCAGCCTCTGTGGATACTCACTCCGTAAGACAACCTTGTCCTTGCATGATTAATCCGAAACTTCAGTCAAGTATTGTCCGTAATGTCTCGAAGGAGCGGATTAGTCAATCGAGTAGGAGGTAAACACTAATTATAGGTGTTTATCTCCTATTTTCGTGT
>DAIOXG010000410.1:0-2819 GCA_036758085.1 Prevotella sp.
GCTTCATATCGCCAGTCTGGTTGATGAAGTCTATTTGACCGTCCTTTCCCTTAAAACCTCCAGGTCCAAGTCCCCTTACCGTCCATCCTCTCACGGAGTTGGCACCTCCTGAGAAATAGCGTTTTTCAAAAGGCAGTACCTTACTGTTGCCGTATGGATAGGCAATACCGAGAGCCGCATGAAGTACAAGCTGGTTGTTTTTGTCGAAAGGCACCATGTGGGTATAGTCGAAATCAGCCTTTGCATATTGTGCGTAGGCGATATTGAAAACCTCATAGTTGCCATTGCTGTTTTTGTTAAGCTTTGCCGCATGCGAAATACCGTTAAGCAAATTGCCAGCCGTCTCGAAGTTTATCTTAAATGCGTTATATTTATGACTGTACGACATGCCGAATCCTATCTTCATTATAAATAGGTCTTCATAGTTGTAGCGCAAGATAATATTGCGGTTGTCTGCATCATCGAGATATTCCTTTTTAAACGTTGAAGAAATCCATGGCATATACACATAGTTGAGGTCTAACACGTCAAACTTGTAGTTGTGTCTCCTACTGCCATCGGTCCAATGGTAACGCAATCCACCGGAAAAGACTCTACGGTGGAATTCCGGACGGTTCTGCATGTTATAACTCACACTGAACTCTGATGTGGCAAGAGAACGTCGCTTGAAATCACGTGAGATGAAGGGACAGAGCAAGCCCGGGAACTGAAGTTTCGACTCTATGCTGTACTCCATATAGTTCTGGTTCTGATAACCCTCAAGACCGGTTATTGCCTCATAGGCACCCCTCAGTTTCATACTGAATATCTCCGACCCGTGAAAGAGGTTGCGGTTTTCATAAGTCAGCGAGGCTGCCGCACCAAGGTCGCCAGAAGTATTGGTTCCCTCGGGCTGAAAACTGATGCTGTTGGGCTTTGCCGGATACACCTGTATATCGCAATTGAGCTTGTCTGACCCCAGCTCTTCTTCAAACTGGATATTGGTGTATCTTACGGCTTGCAGTTTGCCGAAACTGTTATACGTCCGTTTCAGGTCGTCAGACCGGAACAGCTTGCCTGGTTCTATCCACGAGTTTTCGAGGAGAGTATTGCGACGAAGAAATATCTTGTCTGTCTCGCCTATGAACTTCACTTTACCGATAGTGTAACACGTATGGAGCGTGTCTCTCTCCGTACCGGCAATATCGTTTTTTGCGAGATGTAAAACCACATCTACCAAATGCTTACCCGGAAGAGAGTCGGCGGTAAAGGTTATGAAGTCTTTATGGAAATGATAGTATCCGTTGTTTGTCAAGACCGACGTAATTCTTTTTCGCTCCTCATCAAGGTGGTTTATATTGAAGCTCATGCCAGCCTTCAGTCGTTCTCCTTCCGGATATATAAGCGGTAGCTTTGCTGCTATGCTGTCGTCCTGGATATCATAGCGCATACTGTTTATGCGGTATTCAGTTCCAGGGGAAAGGATATAGACAAGGTCGATTTTCCTTTTGCCAGAGACATGGGTACGTGTGGTAACCCGGGCATCAAGAAAGCCGTCGTTCTGCATCGCCGTACGCAGGTCCTCACAGGTAGAACGAGTGAGCAGAGAGTCTATAGTTACAGGTTTTTCACCAATATTCTTTAGTGTCCTGTTAATCCATTTCGTAGAGTCCTTGCCGGCAAGAGAATAGGTGGCAAGGGGCACGCGGAGGGATGAAAACCATTTTGTATTGCCTTTTTGGCGGATGTATGGCTCATACCTCGAGACGTCGAGCGACTTGTCGGAAGATTCCACCTTCACCTTATTAAGGAGGTACTCATTTTCGGGTATGAATTTCGTGACAGAACATCCCGTGACACAAGTTGCCACGGATACCGCCAAAGGTATATATAATATGTTTTTTGATATTTTGCGTGTCACTTCTTTTGATTTTATATGCAAAAGTAAGAAAAAAATAGTACTTTTGCCTAATATTACTCCAATATTTGTAAGATGATAAGCAAAAATCAAATAAAAGCAATACGCTCGCTTGAGAATAAAAAGGGAAGAGCCCGAGAGATGGCTTTCGTAGCTGAAGGACCGAAGGTCGTGGCTGACCTTGCTGAACTTTCACAACCCCGACTTGTTCTGGCAACAGCGGAATGGATTGAAAAGAATCCGGAGATTGTGGCGAGTTTACGCTGCAACTGCATTGACGTAACGGAAGAAGAGCTGCGCAAGGTGAGTTTCTTGCAGCATCCGCAACAGGTTCTTGCCGTCTTCCCTATCAAGAACGAAGATGAAGGCGAGGCAATGCCTGCTGATGACGAACTGTATATTGCGCTCGACGGAGTGCAGGACCCTGGAAATTTAGGCACCATAATACGTATCGCCGACTGGTTTGGTATCAGTCGCATATTTTGCAGTCGGGATACTGCCGACGTTTATAACCCAAAGGTAGTGCAGGCTACGATGGGCAGTGTGGCGAGAGTGAAGGTAACATACGTAGACCTTGAGAAGATGATAAAGGCGCTGCCTGTCAGCATGCCGATATTCGGAACTTTCCTTGACGGGGAGAATATCTACAAAAAGTGTCTTCCGCAGCATGGCATTATTGTAATGGGAAATGAGGGCAAGGGTATTTCGGCTGCCATAGAAGCACTCGTAACCGAGAAACTGCTTATTCCGAATTTCCCTGAAGGAAGGCGCACAGCCGACAGTTTGAATGTGGCGATAGCAACCGCAATAACATGCTCTGAATTCAGAAGAGGAAGATGAATTTCAGAAAATATAAAAAAAAGTCGCTAAAAATTTTATCATTCAAAAAAATATTCATACCTTTGCAACCGCAAACGAAACG